>DATMPC010000104.1 GCA_035567895.1 Terriglobales bacterium
GGTACTTCGTTCAAGGCCTCCCCATGACGTGCAGGTGTGCGTAGGGCGAACCTGCCCACATGATGTACGCTCCGGTATCGCGATGGGTCACCGGCAGTCCGGTGGCCTTAGGATCGAAGGGCCACATGATCATCCAACGCGGGGGAACGGTCATCGGCGGGCTGGTTTTGTCGTAGGGATCGCCAGCCCGCCTCGGAAAAAGAAAACCTGGGCGCCGTCGCTGGGGCGAAGTTTCACGAACGTATCTTCGAATTCAATCGCCCGGCAGATCTCATCAGATCTCGCATCTGATTCGTGCGCAAGGAAGGTCTTCGCCCTAATGAAAAATGGCGAGGCCACTTGACCTCGCCCGCTACGGCGTTAGGCTTAATACCACTTAGTTGTGACCATCGCTGCCGCCAAAGGAGCGCACGGCTCCCGTAGCGATCCAGCGCTGGTTGGCGCCCGGAAGATCCGGGCCAATTCGGATTAGAAAGAGAGGGTTGTTGCAGGTGGCCGGAGGGGCATTGAATGTCCCCGAAAATTCCGCATTGCCACGCGCGTCCAGCGGCACTGGAAGCGTGGTGAAAATGGTTGGATTCTGCTGGCCCGCATTGCAAATCAACGAGCCCTCAACTTGATCCACGCCGTCCGGAGTGCCGGTGGCATTCCCACCATTCAATACGAGCCCTTCGACATCGAAGGAAACATGTCCGGTCGAAAGACTGACGCTAGCCCTTCCGCCGGTCGTGCTCCAAGGAGTGGTCCCGGGGTTGATTCCCGCGACCGCATCGTTATTGGAAACGGTGATATTGCCGACGATTGTCTTCCAGCGAACGCCATTATCGTCGTGGTCTTGCGCGAAAGAAGCTACGGCAAGCAGCAAAATTGTGAAGAGACCTACTACCGTTGTCTTGGCATGGTTGCGTAACGATTTCATTTCTGTACGTTCTTCCTTTTCTTGAATTGAATTATGTTCGGGCCCAAACACAAAGAGCGGAGCCCTTCTTATGCAGCTCCGCCCAGAATCAGTTCGAACTCCTCCACCGCGCCTGCAATGCGGACCATGTAGACGGCACGAGAGTCATCATCAGCAATTCCTATGATTCGGTTTTCGTTTAGCGACGGTGGAAGGGGATTACGCCAGACAATCTCCATTGCCATTGGTCCTTTCATGCAGCAGGCTCGGGGAGTCCCTCCTGCCGTTCGCTGGTTGCAGCAACGTCAGACTAGGCAAGTAGCGAAATTATCGTGTGACGTATCAGTGCCGTTCTCTTACAATTTCCGTGACGAGGGGACCGCGCATACAGCTAGGTGGAAGTGACCGAGCTCGCAGCTCTAGCCCGCCTTACCGAACACCAGCAATCCGATTCGTCCCACGTAAAAACTCTCGCGTGCCGTCTTTTTTTGAGCGCGTTCCACCTGGGTAGCATCAGCAGGACATCACCATGAAGACCTTTCAGTCGTTTCGGCTCGACACTGGGAACCAGTGTCTTTGGCGAGCAAAGGACCGGGTTCCGCTCACGCCGAAGGGCTTTGATGTCTTGCGCTATTTAGTGGAGAACCCAGGCCGCCTGGTGACGGTCGACGAAGTTCTCGAGGCGCTTTGGTCGGAGACGTACGTAAATCCCGAGGTGGTGCGGAAGTACATTCGAGAAATCCGCGAGGTGCTCGGTGACGACGCGGACAATCCGCAGTACATCGAAACGTTTCCCAAAAGGGGATATCAATTCGTAGCTCCGGTTACCGACGAAATCATCGACACACCACAAGGGGTTCCAAGTACTGAGAATTTGAGAAGTATCGTCGGACGGGAGCCCGAGCTATCCGCACTCGATGGACTCCTCGATAAGGCACTGGTCAGCCAGCGTCAAGTAATTTTTGTCACGGGGGAAGCCGGTATTGGCAAAACCACACTGGTGGACGCGTTCCATTCTCGGACAAAACGTATTCCGAATCTTCGGGTCGCTCGCGGACAGTGCGTCGAGGGCTTCGGGGGAAAAGAAGCTTACTATCCGCTTCTCGAGGCTCTCGGTCGATTTATGCGAGGTCCGGAGGGAAATGCCGTCGTAGAGACGTTCGCGAAGCGTGCGCCTACATGGCTGGTGCAGTTTCCTTCCCTGGTAAAAAGCGAGCAGAGAGAAGCCCTTCAGCGGGAGATCCTGGGAGCCACGCGCGAACGCATGGTGCGTGAAATCTGCGAAGCGCTGGAAGCGATCACCACGGAGAATCCGCTGGTTCTCGTGGTAGAAGACCTCCACTGGTCCGACCCATCCACACTCGATCTGATCTCAGCGCTTGCTCGGCAACGAGGTCTAGCAAAACTCGTCCTGCTCGGCACCTATCGGCCAGCAGACGTAGTGTTGTCTCAAAACCCGCTAAAGCGTTTGAAGCGGGACCTGCTGATTCACAATCTGTGCCACGAACTCCCATTGGAGCGGCTCGAAGAGACAGACATTGCGGATTATTTGGCTGCAGAGTTTCCGGGCAGTAACTTGCCTCCCACTCTCGCAAAACTGATTTACCGGCATTCCGGCGGAAACTCATTATTCATGGTGGCGATCGTCCAGGACATGGTTAAGAAAGGATTGATCGCAGCGCACGGCGAAACGTGGTCCGTCACGGTGCCACTTGAGAACTTCGCCCCCGGTGTTCCCGAGTCCTTACAGCAGCTGCTGGAAGTCCAATTCGATCAGCTGGCCGCACTCGAGCAACGTGTCCTGAAACACGCCAGTGTCATCGGAGACCGCTTCTCTGTGTGCACTCTGAGCTCCATGCTGGACACTGAGTCAGATCAGGTTGAAGAGGCTTGCGAATCACTAGCAGAAAAACAGCAATTCATTCGCTATGCAGGCATCCGGGAATTTCCGGATGGAGATACTGCTGCGCAATACGAATTCATCCATTCGCTCCACCGCCAAGTTCTTTACCGGCGAATCTCTGAGAGCAACCGCGTGCGGCTTCATAAGACTTTGGGAGAGCGTCTCGCGGCCGATTGTGCCTCCGACCAGCCTGAGATGGCTTCAGAGATTGCGCTGCACTTTGAACTCGGGCGCGAGTATTTACGCGCGGCCAAATATCTTTTGATAACTGCGGAGAACGCAACCAGGAAATTTGCCTATCGGGATTCGGTCCACATACTCGAGCACGCCCTCCGCCTTGCATCTAGAGTTCCGTCGCGTGCCGCCATCGAGCTGGAAATTCGGATTCTTGGACGCATGGGAGACGCTCAGTACACCTTGGGGGATATGTTGGAATCGGCCCGAGCGTTTGAAAAGGAAGCTAATCGCGCGGCGCAGGCGGGCTTAAGAGCAGCGCAGGTGAATGCGTTGAGCTGTCTGGCGCGCACCACAGTCTTGATTGATGGAGACCAGGGCCTTGCAGTTTGTGAGCGAGCGCTGCAAGCATGCGAGGGCCTTGATAATCCCCTGATCGTTGCCCGCACACAAATGCTTGCGGCCACGCTGCGTCTCGGTTACGACGAGTGGCGACAAGAAGATGCTGAGACCTGCGCATTAGCGAGACAGACCATTAGCCGTCTGACTGATCCTGAGCATCCGTCCTACCAGGAAATCTGGCATACGAATCTTCAGTCGTTGCAGGGGGAAAGCCAGGCAGCACTTAGAACCTGCGAAGCCGGAATCTCCAGATATTACGAGGTGTGGGATACAGATCGACAGACACTTCAAGGCGAGTATCGCGACGCGCTCAGGACTGCGGAGACGGGAATTTCCAAAGTGGATGAAAGCACGAGCCTTGTCGCCTATGTCCTTGCGCTGAGCGCGAAGACAATTGCACTTCTACATCTGGGTCAGTTCGGGCGGGCGCTGGAAGCTATGCGGGCAGCCAGAGCAAGGGCAGAGAAAAACGGCAACAATGCGTGGATGTTTATCCTTCGTGAAGCCTGGCTGCATACTGTGATCTTCGACTTCGAGGGAGCGCAGCAGCTGTGTGCGAGGCTAGTCGATACTAATCCAGGTTATCTCGCACGCCATCCGAATGCCATGTCGCTCATCGCCAGAGGACATTCCGCACTTTATGACGGACGTTATGAGGAGGCGGCGAAATCTTTCACCGAAGTACGCGATCGGAAGTCGACGCAAAAATTTTTCCTGCATTGGTACTGGCGTATGCAAGCGGAGCTTGGGCTAAGCAATGTCTTTCTAGAAGCAGGAGATATTGCGAATGCTCAGCGTGAGGCGGAGCGATTCCTGAAATCGGCGTTGTCGACTTCAGATCCGAACCTGCAGGCGCTCGCCTGGATGACGAAAGCACGAGTAGCAATGGCTCAGAAAGAATGGATCGCAACCGAAGATGCTCTCCTGAAGGCCTTCGCAATTGTAGATAGATTTGAGGTGCCGCTGGCGGCCTGGCGAGTCCACGCCACAGCCTGGGAGTTTTACAGACAAGTAAGAGAAGCCGACAAAGCCGAACAGCACCGGAGTCGAGCCGAATCGTTAATCCTCGCAATGGCCAAGTCGCTCGATTGCGACGAATCACTAAAAGACGGCTTCCTCAAGGCTTCTCCAATCCAGCGCATTTTGGATGGGACTGAGCTCGCAAAAACGCTGGCAGCGTGTTAGTAAGCGAGCTCGACCTTTAGAGACGATGTCATGACGGGACGAAAGATCGTTTGCTACGGCCGACCATTGTCGCTCGACACACTTCTGCCAACGTCTCCAACTTCAACGGTCGCGTCCGCCCAATTAACAGCCCTCTTCGTCATTTCAAGTCGTTTGTCGAACGACACCGCATCTGCCAGGGCGAGCATCACCACTCCCTGAGCGAACATATAGCGGTTCCACTTTGTAAGCCTTATCTCGTGTCCTTGGAGCCACACGTCTTCTTTATCGGCGCCCAAGATTAGTGTTACTTGCGGCTTCAGGTTCCCCTTCACGCGGTACTCCTGAGCAACTACTAAGCATGCCGCTGCATAAACTTTCTGAGCTTCTACTGCCGGCCACTTCTGCCTTCCGCTTTGAACCGTCAGACCATCCTGCGCAAAGCATGCGACGGCTAAGAGGAGATGACCAAGAATGTATTTCACTGATCTTTTCATCTGGGATCTGCTTCACTGATCTGCGGAGTTACTTTGGCGACTTCGCCTAAAGGCTGGACATTTGGGATCGGGATCGCCGTCATGTTTCCGGCCACAGACCTGCAGGAGAGCTCCTCTGCCCGAAGCGCTTGCTCAGCGCTTCTCGAAGCTGCAGTCGCGCACGAAGAAGGCGCGTCTTGACGGTCGGCACACTCAAGCCCAAAGCTGAGGCGGTCTCATTAATGGAGAGTCCTTCGATGTCTCGCAACACGAAGACCGGGCTGTAACCATCCGGCAACTGTTCAAGAGCCTGGCGCAATATGTCCCTAAGTTCGGATCGGCCGTAGAGCTGCTCTGGGTTCGGTCGCCAATCCGGGAGATGCTCCGCCCTAAAACCCTCTTCGTCCTGCCAGTCTTCATCGAGTGACACCATGGCCGGCTGCGGACGGCCACGCCTTGCGAGAGCAGCGTTCACGGCGATTCTCGTGAGCCATGTGGAGAACTAGGCTTTCTCTTCGAAGTTCTCGAGATGCTGGAATACCCGCAGAAACACTTCCTGGACTATCTCCTGCGCGTCGTCGAGACTATGGCTGATGTGATGGGCGATGCGAAAAACTCGCGAGGTGTGGCGCCGTACCAGCTCTTCGAAAGCGGCTACATTCCCCTGTTTCGCCGCATGAACCAGTCCGCTTTCGGAAAGCGATCCCTGGTTCGATTGCATCTGATTAGCGCACATCGGCGACTCCTTATATGTCTCTTGCGATGGGCCCGTAATCCCGCACCTAGCTATCGCGCGACTTTCCTAGTCTTGATCGTGGTCGGGAGTGTTGCTTTGCGCAGTACATACTCGCGTGGGGAAAATTGCCTCGAAGCGCTGGCTTAAGAAAGTGAGCAATTCTTCGCCAGATCTGAACTTCACCTCCACGCCCGAATCGACTTCTTCAACCCAGCCTTCAACCCGACCTTGAGTTGGTTCCGTTTCAGGTGCCAAACGAACTACGAAAGCTCCACGCATAACGTAGCCAGAATAGGGTGCAGAAGGAGCCCAGGCGTGACGTCCTGGTGGCGTTTACATTGCATTTTTGTGACGAATAGTGTTTTTTCGGACCAAGAGAGTTCGTTCTTAGAATGATCGTTACCCCCTGACTGAGGTTTTCAGAAGGCAGCCACTCGCCAGTTCAGTCGGACAAATGCGGCAAGAATTGTCAGAAGTAGGAGAAGCGCAGGACAGGAAAGGACAGACGTGCCAATCTTCAAAGGGTTAAAGAATCTTCGACCCGAGCCACAAGTAGACATCGGTGTCGATCATGACGAAGCACACGGCTTACCGCAAATTTGCGGCCTGGGATATGTACTCGTTGCGCAGAAGATGGGAAGCGTGACGGAGTAAAGCGTCAACGAGAAAGAGTAGATATCGCATCCGTCATCGTTGCCGCAAACCTGTGGGGACGCCGCAATGGCGAGGGCCGCACCTGCCCTCGCAATACGGAGTCCCCATCAGGAGTCGCTTCGTATCTCGAATCGTATTTCTCTAAGCGGAAATCGCAACTGGCAGAAGTGCCAGCGGAGGACTACCGAGGAACGGAGGCAGATTGAGAGATGGCAAACCACTTTGCCATCGCGCAATCGCTGCAAACCCAGGCAATCTTTGCGCTCAATGCCTTCATCGAAAAGAACCAAACGCCACAACGGGAACACAGGTGGGGCTTATAAGAACTCTCTACTCTCATCACTCACAATTCCAAAAAAGATTTGAGGACAACTAGTCCACGAGTAAAACCTTATTGCTAGAACGGGAATCTGTCGTTGCGCTGGAGCAACGGCAACCATGTAGAAGTACGTGCGCCGCTATAGAGCAGATTCCCGGAACGGCAAGGATGCGGGTATCTCAGTTCGGGCGGTTCGAGAGCACCCTGGAGTCTTGAGAGAGTGATACATCGTGTGGACTCGTAAGACTGACAGTCCAGAACGGGCAACTCTGACAGTATCGGGACCTCGGGACGATTGGCATCATCATTGTTCGTTACGCTCGGAAAAGCACAGCGTGGAACTTCACGGAGGATGAGCAAGGTGCTAAAGAGACTTGAGACGACATTCACTTCATGGCTCACCGATCAGGAACTGGCAGTAATTATCGGGCTAATTGTTCTGATTTTTGTGAGCTGGGGAATTTACCCCTTCCTGACTCGATGAGTCTCCCAACCCCCTCCTGCAGATGTGCTGGAAAGACCAGCCCCCTGTAAGAGTTGACAGTTCTGCCTTACCGGTCGCGACCTTAGCCTGTTCTTGCGAACAAAATGCCAGTGATGCCTCACTTAGCCACTACGGCTCGGAAGTGAGTTTCGGGAAAGGGCACAGTCCCAAGCCGCGCTGGCAATACTTGCATATGACTGCGGTTCTCGCCGTCCGGGCTTGTCAGCCTGCCTTGCCCGACTTCGTCGTTCGGCTTCTCATTGGCTTCTTCGTTTGTTTTTCAACCTCTTCTATGTTCCCGCAGCAGCTCGAACCCCGTGCTTATTCACCTTCTCCTGTGGGTACCAGTTTCCTTGCAGTTGGCTTTACGCGTTCTAGTGGTGGCGCGATTTTCGATCCAACGGTTCCGGTCACAGACGTTCAGGCCACGCTATATTCCTCGTTTGTCGGCATTGGGCGAACGTTTGGACTATTCGGACGGCAGTCATTAATCAACGCGGCTTTGCCGTATGTCTGGGGAGACGTTTCCGGGACTGTGGGTGAACAGAGCGGTTCGATCTCAAGATCGGGACTCGCAGCCGCTCATTTCCGTTTTGCATTCAACATCCTCGGCTCACCGGCGCTCAAGCCAAGAGAGTTCGCCGCAGCCAAACATGACAAATTCATCCTCGCCGCGAGCTTGTCGGTAGATACTCCAACTGGTCAGTACAACTCGGCAAAGCTCATCAACCTGGCTACAAACCGATGGGCCTTTCGACCTGAGATTGGTTTTTCGAAGCCTATAAAAAAGCTTAACTTCGACTTGTACACCGCCGCCAGCTTGTTCACCACCAACGAAGCGTATTTTCCCGGAGATTCAACGCGCAGCCAGGATCTCCTAGCGTCGATTCAGGCGCACTTAAGCTATACCGTGCGACGCGGACTGTGGGTTGCGTTCGACTCGACCTGGTATGGCGGCGGCGCCGTCCATCTGAACAACGGTCCGGGAAAGTCACGCCAGAGCAACACGCGAGTAGGCGGAACTCTGTCTCTGCCCATCGGCAAAGTGCAATCGATAAAGGTCGCTTACAGTTCAGGCGTTACTGCGAGAGCCGGCACCGCTTTCAAGACGGTCGGTGTTAGCTGGCAGTGTATAAGGTTGGATCGACACTGAAGAGACCAAGCTTATGATGCCGCGGATATCAAATTGTATTAGGCTGCGCCCGCCAGTGAGTGTGCGGCTATCTTCTTCTTCCTTTTTCGTGCCTGATACACGGTAAATAGCAACGCCATCGGAATTCCTATCGCGGCGGAAGCAATTATCGTGAGATCTACGTTGCTGTCTGGGAACGTCTCCGCCGCGATGGCCAGGCAGATTGCAAAGCTTCTCAACGCACTGCTGAGCGCCATAACTCCCCGCGTTTCGCGGTCGGAACCGCCCAGGAACCAACCGAGGATCATTCCACCAAGGATGAACAGCACAAGGCCTAGCAGCGCTCCCCCACCTGCAATAGCCTTCGCAGCTGCGGTTTTAGTCGATCCGGTAGAAATCGTGAATCCTACGAAGGCTAAAGTCGAAAGGACCGTGAATGGCTTTTGTAATGCCGTAGCAAGCTTCGGAAACCACCTATTGAGCGCAAGGCCCGCGATCAAAGGCAGGGCGACGTAAACAAGGATTGCCTTGATCACCTTTGCATAGGGCACGCTCACGGGGAGCTGCGATTGAATTATCCAGTGGGCCAAGACCGGAGCCAGGAGCACCCCCACAAAGGTCAGGAGGAACAGCACTGCCGCTGCGAACTCGATTCGGGCGCCGAGCTTTCGCGTGAAATTAAAGGCCAGAAAGTCTCCGGGAACTACCGCAAGCAGAAGGATTCCATCCTTCACGTCCTGCGCCATCGGTATGAGTTGCACCAACACGATAGCCAGAAGCGGCACCAGCACAAAATTAATCAGCAGGGCTCGTGTGACCAAAGCCCTATTGCGCAGCGCCGCTGCTATTTGGCGCAACGTCGCTTCCAAGGTAATCGACATCATTGCGAGAACGATGTAGATCAACAGCAGAATCTTGTCTGTGGGCCACAATACGGTCGCCATAAAATCTCCAAATACTTAGTCGTTCTCACATCGAAGACAGGAGCGCAGCAATTACAAATTCCGGGCTCAGCTCGTGCATGGAGTGTCCGGTCAGTAGGGTCCCATGCGCAGTGCGATGCTTGCGAACGCTAGGGTTCCCAATAACGAAATCGCGACCGCCACCATCATTGCGAGCGACCAACGAGTGCCGATCGAACTTGAATAATGCAACTGCTTAAGCAGGCTACGGTGCTGAACACAGGCGATAATGAGTCCGGCGGTTCCTAACGCGATCAAAGTCAGACCGAGATTCCGCGGGCCGTTTTCCCGGATCGGCAACTTCTGAGATTCTTGCATCGCCTGCAGAAACTTGTAGATCGTGAAGCCGAAGCTGATCATCGACAACGCCGTTCGTATCCAAGCGATCAGCGTGCGCTCCGCGGCCATGCGCGTACGCTGAAAGGCCAAATCAGTGGAATTCGGAACGGCTTGCAAAGTCACCGCCTGGCCCATGTCGCTGCCTCCGTGAAGTGCGCGTGATCAGCGCGCCGAGAATTCAGATAACAAACCTATGAGGAGTCTGCGTCGCAAAAAACTGTCAGCATTGACAGCCGCAACTACTCCACGTGTTGAACTTTCATTCCTCAAACGAAAAACGGTGCGTCGCGATGAACCACGACGCACCAGGAGGGCACAGGAGAGACAAAGCGTCTACGACGACATCAGTTAGCGGCTGTCAAGATTGACAGATTCCGGGACTGATCCTGCGGAGAACAACTGCCCGGCCAGCGCTCCAACGCACATAGCCGGGAAGTACGCAAAAAGTCCAGCGCCAAGACTGGCAACATTGCCAGTCCACGAGGGCGCTATCGCGCGGCTAGGCTTGGCGGCTGAATGAGAGGAATCTAGAGATGCCTTCTAACGATTCGATTCAACGCCAAGTATTACCCATTCCGGACCGCAAACCGGTCGGCCTGACTACTTACGACGCCAAGGATCCGGACACAAAGTTTCCGCCGATCACGCCGCTGCGTCCTCCGGCGGGCGCGCCGAACGTGCTCTGGATCCTTCTTGACGATGTGGGCTTTGGAGCGTCGAGCGTCTTCGGCGGTCCGTGCAAGACGCCCACCGCAGAGAGGCTGGCGGCAGGTGGCCTGCGATACAACCGATTCCATACCACCGCTCTCTGCTCGCCGACGCGGGCGGCGTTCCTCACGGGACGCAACCATCACGCGGTTGGCATGGGCGCCATTACTGAGGTTGCTACTGCGGCTCCCGGCTACAACTCATTGCGGCCGAATACTTGCGCGCCGCTGGCTGAGATCCTCAAGCTGAACGGCTACTCGACGGCCCAATTCGGGAAGTGCCACGAAGTCCCGGTCTTCGAGGCCACTCCGATAGGGCCATACGGCCACTGGCCAACGGGCTCCGGTTTCGAGCATTTCTTCGGGTTCATCGGGGGCGAAACCGACCAGTACTATCCGGGGTTGTACGACGGAACCACGCCGGTCGAGCCGGATCGATCGCCTGGGCAGGGCTACCACCTGATGGAAGACTTGGCCGACAAGGCGATCGCATACATTCGCCAGCAGAAGGCGATCGCGCCCGACAAGCCATTCTTCATTTATTTCGCCCCGGGCGCGACCCATGCGCCGCACCACGTCCCCAAAGACTGGATTGCGAAATACAAAGGCAAGTTCGATCAGGGTTGGGACAAGGTTCGCGAAGAAACTTTCATACGCCAGAAGAAACTGGGAGTTATCCCCGCCCAATGCGAGTTAACCAAGCGGCCGGAGGAGATTCCGGCGTGGGACAAGACCGAAGCGAGACTTCGTCCGGTGCTGACGCGCGAGATGGAAATCTACGCGGCTTTTCTCGAGTACGCCGATCATCACGTCGGTCGGATCATTGACTCGCTGACCGATTTGGGAATCCTGGACGACACTCTCATCTATTACGTCATCGGCGACAACGGAGCTTCGGCGGAGGGCTCGCTGATTGGGACCATTAACGAAGTCGCGATGGGCGACGCGCCCGATCTGATAACGCCGGAGCTCATGATCGAGCGCATTGACGACCTCGGCACGTCGCGGTCGTTTAACCACTATGCAGTGGGCTGGGCGCATGCAATGGACACTCCGTATCAATGGACCAAGCAAGTTGCGTCGCACTGGGGCGGCACCCGCAACGGAACGATCGTCCACTGGCCGAAGGGGATCAAGGCCAAAGGTGAGATCCGCTCACAGTTCCATCATGTGATCGATGTCGCGCCCACAGTGCTCGAGGTGGCGGGGCTGCCGGCGCCGACGATCGTGAATGGCGTCCTTCAAGAGCCGCTGCACGGCGTCAGCATGGCGTACTCGTTCGATGACGCAAAGGCGCCGGAGCGGCATGAGACACAGTACTTTGAGATGCTCTGCAATCGCGGCATCTACCACAAAGGCTGGACCGCCGTGACGAGGCACGGCGTCGCGCCCTGGGTAATGGCAGAGGCGCAGCCTCCGCTCGATGCCGACGTCTGGGAGCTGTACGACACAAACAAAGATTGGTCACAGGCCTACGATCTCGCCAGGCAGATGCCCGAGAAGGTCGGTGAACTTAAGCGACTCTTCGAGCTCGAGGCGACGAAGTACAACGTCTTCCCACTCGATGACCGCAAGGTCGAACGTGCCAATTCGGACCTCGCAGGACGCCCGTCAGTCGTGCACGGCACAACGCAGCTCCTGTTTCCCGGCATGCGTCGCCTGCAGGAAAACTCAGTTATCAACACGAAGAACAAGTCGCATTCGGTTAGTGCGGAGATCGAGGTGCCATCGTCTGGCGCCGGCGGCGTCATTGTCGCCCAGGGGGGCAACATGGGGGGCTGGAGCCTCTACGCGTACCAGGGCAAGCTGAAGTATTGCTACAACTGCGTCGGCATCCTGCGCTACGACGTTACCGCGACCTCACCATTGCCGGCTGGCAAGCACCAGGTACGGATGGAGTTTGTCTACGACGGAGGTGGCCTCGGTAAGGGCGCGACCATCGGCTTGTATGTAGATGGAAAGAAAGTCGGCGAAGGCCGCGTCGAGCGCACGCACCGCTTCCTCTTCTCTCTGGACGAGACGCTGGAAGTTGGCTGCGACGTGGGCGAGCCCGTTTCGGCTGACTACGGACCGGGCGGCAATGAGTTCAGCGGAAAGATTAACTGGGTGCAGATCGATATCGATGCCGCCGCCAAGGATGCCGATCACATGATCGAGGCCGAAGAGCGATTCATGATCGCCGTGGCGCGGCAATAGAAAAACCACTGTCGGTCACAGTAGAGCGCGGTCAGTTGCGACCCGTTCTGTTGTGTGGAGTGAATGAAATGTTAATTGCGACCAGAGGGGCTATCACAACAACGGTATTTCTATCAGCGCTGCTGGTTCTACATCCTGCCACTTATGGCCAGGAAACGACGACAGCGCAATCGCCTCCGGAAAAACAAAAGATCGCCGCACCCGCGGCCCCGACGCCTGACGCCGTGAGCCGCGCACCCGCATCAGTGCCGGCGCCAGATTTCTGGGAGCAGGAGGAGATGACGGGCGATTGGGGCGGTGCTCGATCGCGGATGAAGGAAAAAGGCGTCACCACGGAGATTACGCTTTCGCAGTTCGCCCAAGGTGTAGCGGCCGGGGGTATCACCAGAAGCGGCGCGTACAACGGCAGCTTCCAGACCGATTTCAAGTTCGATTTCGGGAAACTCGCGGGTTGGCAGTTCTGGTCGGCCGACTTCAAGACCGAGACACGTTATGGCGGGCCTGCATTGGGAGGAGTTGGAACGATCAACCTGGTTAACACGGCGGCTATCATTCCCGCCGCTTCCAGAACAGTGTTCTCGATCACTACACTAAGTGTCACGAAGCTATTCCCGATTGACCTGAAGAAAGGCAACCTCTTAGCCGTATCGGTGGGGCGCTATAACCTGCTCGACCTGTTAGAGGAGGACTTCTTCGCCGGCGGTGGCATAGAGCGCTTCTTCAATATCGCGCAAATCGGACCTTTGACGGTTCTACGGCAAGTCGCGCTTATCACGAACGGCGCGTCAGTTGCTTACGTTCGCGGAGGAAAGCCGTTCATCAGCTTAGCCGTGCTTGATCCTAACGATCACTCAACGACTGCCGGCCTCTCTGACTTGTTTGCCGACGGTGTGACTTTCTATCCGAGCATCAACCTACCCTCTAAGTTCTTCGGGAAGACGGGCGAGCATTCTTTTGGCGTGGCCGTAACCACCAAGGCATACACGCCATTTGACGCGATCAAGGAGATCGTCATACCCGGACCTCCGATCCGCCCGATCACGCCGCAAAGAGGCTCGTGGTCGGCGAGCTACACAGCTCGACAATACATTGTCGAGAGAGCTCCCAAAAACGGCTGGGGCGTTTTCACTCAGCTATCGTTCGCCGACAATGGCACCAGCCCGATCACTACGTTTTTCGATATTGGCCTCGGCGGCAACGGCATTTTCAAAAGCCGCCAACGCGACGAGTTCGGAATCTCCTACGCATTCACTGACCTCAGCAGCGTTCTAAAGGACAACCTCAGCCTGCTCAGAATCAATCGACCGCAGCCCGAGCACCAGATGGAAACGTTCTACAACCTGCACATCACTCCGTGGTTCAGGCTAACCGCCGATCTGCAGATCATTCGCCCCACGCGGCCCGTAGCGCAGACCGCGGTTGTTCCTGGCGGACGGTTAGAGATCGTGTTTTAGGCAAGTGCGACTCTGGTGAGGGCGAGCTAATGTCCCCTTTCACTCCAAGCACTGTCATCCCCCACTCCGCAGCCAAGCCTTTGTTGTGCCAATGATTTCAACGCGGAGTGGGGGATCTGCTGTTTCTCGATGCGCACAGAAAAGCAGATTCCCCGCGCAACAAACGCGCGAGGGATGGCAGTGCTAAAAAGGGATTTGCGTCAGGCGATCGTCAAACTGGTGGCGTAATGTCGTCACTGCGTCCGGAGAAGGTCGGTAGAAGATCTTGGTGCACACAAGAACCAGATTTCAAATCTTCACTCCGAGCTTTCTTGCGTGTTCCTCGCAAAATACGGCCACAAGATTTAGCTCCTTTACGAACCCCGCTACATGCACCGCGAAATTGGGGCAATTGGGGGAATCGCACAGATATTCGCCGAGCTGCTCTTCGTAGCCATCCGCGCCAGTGATTCCGGTTTTAATTATGACCATTGGCATGCCTGCCACCTGCCTCACTTCTGTCCAAAGCTTATGAAGGAAGTGAGGCTTGCTCAAGTGACTCCCGGCAGGGTGGTCAATTTAGACAAAAGTAACAGCGCCCTGAACTATGAGCGGAATGGCCATGTCATGCCGATCGTCGATTCCGGGAGTATTGAATCCGGCGGCGGCTAGCAGCTCGTGGTCATCCTGTGTACACTCTGGGCCCGAGTCAGCATTCTACAAATGAAAACTAAATACGAAGGTGCACACACTCTCACTCTTGTGCAAAATTGGCGCTCCTTTACGGTTCTTCACAGTACGACGCAAACCAAACCGAGCTTTAAGTTTCTGTTACCTTGTTGCCCCAACATCGTTGCTGTTACATTCAAACAGTGCTATATACCGGTGCTATGGGAGAGGTATCACAAAGCCTGACGCCTGACGCTCAGCTCTTTCGTGACGTTTTCAACGCGAGTCCAATCGGGATTGCCGTGGAGAACTTAGACGGGCAACCGCTCTTCGTCAATCCAGCATTTTGCTCACTGCTAGGTTTCAGCGAACAGGAGTTGCAGAGCAAACACTGTGTTCAATTTTCTCCTCCTGAAGATGCCGAAAAGGACTGGGCTCTTTTCCAGCAATTGCGAGCAGGCTCGATAGATCACTACCAACTGGAGAAGCGTTATTTTCGACGGGACGGCTCGTTGGTGTGGGGCCACTTGAGTATCTCTTTACTAAAAAGTCGGCCATCTCCACTGGTAATTGCGATGGTGGAGGAGATTACCGATAAAAAGGCGGCAGAAGAGGCACTACGCGCCAGCGAGGAACGGCTGCGATTGGCGCAGCAAGCCGCTCGCATAGGAACTTTTGACTGGAATAATCGGACTGGAGTGAATACTTGGACGCCGGAACTGGAGGCAATGTACGGTTTGCCGCCGGGCGGTTTTGGCGGGACACAGACTGCATTCGAGAATCTTGTTCACCCAGACGACCGCGCCGGAGTCATCAAGTTGGTTGACGGCGCGATGAAAAGCGGACAACCAACTAAGGGTGAATGGCGGGTGGTCTGGGCTGACGGGAGCGTTCATTGGATCGCAGGGCGCTGGCAAGTTTTCATGGATGCGTCTGGCGAGCCTTCAAAGATGATCGGCGTCAACATAGATGTCACGCAGAGCAAGCGGGCGGAAGAAGCGGTTTTGGAACTGAACCGCACCTTAGAAGCGCAGGCCGCATTACTGCAATCTCGGGAGGAACTGCTGAAAATCTTCGTCAAGAACGTACCAGCCGGAGTGGCCATGTTCGACCGTGACATGCGCTACCTGCAAGTGAGCGACCGCTGGTGTGCGGATTACTCAGTTGACAGTTCGCAGGTAATTGGACGTTCGCATTACGAACTTCTCCCTGATGTTCCCGAGCGCTGGAAGGAAATGCATCGCCGTGGTCTTGACGGAGAAACCTTGCGAGTCGAGGAAGACCCCTGGGATCGTGAAGGGGGCACTACTACCTGGGTTCGCTGGGAGATTCGTCCGTGGAGGACACCTGGCGGGGAGGTCGGAGGGATTCTGATCTTCGCCGAGGACATTACTCACCGCAAAGAGATGGAAGAGGCGATCTCAGGTATGAGTCGAAAGCTCATCGAATCGCAGGAGCAAGAGCGTGCCCGGATCGGGAGAGAGCTGCACGATGATATCGGCCAACGTCTGGCAGTGCTGGCAGTCGAAATCGATAGGTTAAAGATCGGTCCCAGTTCCGTTGCCGAAATGGATCTCCGGCTGAGCGAGATTCGGCAACAGATTACTGCGACTGCGAACGAAGTATCATCGATATCACGTCAGCTTCACTCGCCACAACTCGAGTATTTGGGCCTGGTTGCTGCCATGAAGAGCTTCTGCAAAGAGTTTGGCGCACAGCACGATGTAGAGGTTGAGTTTACCCATGATGAGATTCAACAAGTCGGATCGTCCGACGTTTCCCTATGTCTTTTCCGAATTCTGCAGGAAGGGTTGAATAATGCTGCCAAGCATAGCAGAGCGCGGCATTTCAAAGTGAACCTGAGTCACTCCGACAATCAGCTTCATCTCACCGTCACAGATCATGGAACCGGCTTCGACGCTGAAGCGGCGCTGAATAAAGGAGGCTTGGGCCTCATTAGCATGCGCGAACGCGTTCGACTGGTGAATGGAACAATTGCCGTCGAATCGAAGTTAGCGGGCGGCACCAGAATTCATGTTCGCGTTCCCTTAACACCAGTGCAGGTCTGTGAACGAGCAGTGGGCTAATAGGCGGAACATACCGTCAAGGTTGAGAGCCACCTGCAAACCCAGCAGGCGTGGCGACCAAATTTGCGCTGACAAATTGCTTTTCCTGAAGAACGGCTGCTACTGCGGGTAATAGCTCGGTCGCACCATTCGCCTTTACTACGTAGGCGTTTCCACCAGTCCCTAAAGCTTCGTGCACAATGTCCGAAGAGCGGGTTTGACTTACGAAGATGATCCTGGAGAACGGGGCGAGCAAACGAATACTCCGAGCGGCCGCGATTCCATTGAGTTTTGGAAGGCCAATATCCAGCAGGATCAAATCTGGTTGCAGCTCTTCAGCCTTCTGAATTGCTTCTAATCCATCGGAAGCTTCGCCGATGACTCGCAATTCCGATTCTTTCCCAAGAATCGAACGGACAAGAAGGCGCCAAGGTTCGTAATCATCCACCACCAAAACCCGAATGGTTGATGTTTCCAAGCACCCCCCTCATGGATCCAAACCCCGGAGTCGGAGCTTTGTTGTCGAAACTGGAGAGAAAGCTACCGCTCGGGCCAGATAGAAAAGTTCCCGCAATTGGACGCCCGCAGCAAGCGTCAACTTCCGCCGAGTATTGAAGCAAGGGTTGATGCGATGTCGCCTCTGTCATTTGTGACAGTACGTCGCTCAATAGCTTACGACTTAACGTAACGGATTCGATCAACCTGCTCGCGAATTGGGCAATCAAAAGCTCGCCTCAATGTCGCCGCGTCCGAGCACCGAAGGAGCAGCGCATGGTATTCCAGCCCAATCCACGTCCCGAAATGAAATCGACAAGTCAAGACGCTCCAGCTATCCCAGCGTCAATCTGCGCACTGGCTCGACACCTGGCCAAGGAAAGAGGATCACAGGGCTTATAAAATTGAAGATGGCGAAGGCCCGAGTCGCACAGATCGAAAGCGGGAAACGGCTCGGCTGATCGGAGGCGCTTTGATTCAGGAGAAGCCGGTAGCGGCAATTACAGGTGCGGCACAAGGAATCGGCCGCAGGGTGGCGGAGGTGTTAGCTGATAGAGGGTACCGACTCGCGCTCAACGATCTGCGTATGCCAGACCAGACGATTCGGTCGATTCAGTCTCGAGGAGGCGAAGCGATAGGCCACTCTGGGAACGTCGCCGAGGAATCGACTGTCGAGGAGTTTGTCCGCAGCGTGTACGACGCCTGGGGCCGATCGGACGTCCTGGTTAACAACGCGGGCATTAGCTTAATCGCGCCCAGCGAGAGCACTTCGGCAGCGGACTATCGTCGCGTGTTGGAAGTGAATCTTGTGGCGCCCTTTCTGCTGGCCAAGGCATTCGGCACAAAGATGCTCACAGCCAAACGCGGTTGCATTATCAACGTGGCCTCCGTAGCTGGACTCGTAGGTATTGCCGACAGGGCTGCCTATAACGCGTCAAAGCATGGGCTGATCGGCCTTACGCGGACGCTTGCGGCCGAATGGGGCGGAAGAGGTGTACGCGTCAACGCCGTTTGTCCAGGTTGGGTAAAAACCGAAATGGATGCGGCAGATCAGGCCCGTGGCACCTATACAGACGCGGACATCACCAACCGTGTCCCGATGGGGCGCTTCGCGACACCGGACGATATCGCATCTGCGATCGCGTTTCTTGCCGACGACAAGGAGAGCGGGTTTATCAATGGGCATTGCCTTACGGTGGACGGTGGGTGGACTGCCGACGGAAGTTGGGAATCGTTGCGGCTCAGCCATCGTTAGCGCATCGAGTTCGTGCCCCAAGTTGGGAGCAGGTTCAAGAAGACAGAAGCGAGTTGCGAGTAGCCAGCAGCTCTCCCAATCCAACCTACGGGCTCTCCACCATCATCCAAATTTTCAAGTCCGACCAACAACTGAGTAGTACGTGAGGTATCCCCTGTGAGCACCGAACGAACAACTTCTGCTGAAACATGCGGAAACAGCCACCCTCCTACGAAACCGTCACCGGCAGCAGTAGAGAGAATGCAGCTGGTTTTTCGCCGCACGCATGGCAGAGAAATGACTCAGGAAGATCGGGATTATCTAGGAATCCCTCCTTGCGCTGGCGAGTGTTGCCCGTACTGACTCTGCGAATTCCAATTTCCCCATTTTTGAAAGCGTGAAGCTGCGTTTATTGTGGCAATGACGTCCAAAGTCCGGACGTACGCGAGCATCAATAACTCTGGCATTTTCCAATGCATCTGCGACCAGAGAACAATTTCCTGGCGATTTGCGTATCCTTCCTTGAGCAGCACTGGGCCCCACGAAGGAGGAGCGTCCTCAAATGAGATCTGCCGTCTCGGTTCTTCTTACTCTCGCCACTCTGACTGTTGCCACTGCAGCCATGCCATTCGCAGGTGATGAATCGCATTCGCTGGTAATCGTATTCAAAGATGGCCGCCAACAAACCTTCTCCATGTCTGACATAGCGCGAATTGAGTTCAGAAGTCCGGCGAGCCAGTCCTCGGTTGGAAGAGGCCGATTCCTTGGCAAGTGGAGAGTCGGTGATGGCGCAGGCGGGCACTTCTTTGTCACGCTGGAGCCGACTGGCGAAGCCATGAAGTCTATGGGCGCTGCTCACGGCACTTGGACCGTCGTCGATGGGGAGGCGCGCATCAGCTGGGACGATGGCTGGCACGACGCGATCCGAAGAGTTGGCGATAAATACCAAAAGGTGGCGTTCTCACCGGAGAAGTCGTTCTCCGATAAGCCATCGAACGTAGCTGACGCGGAGAATACGTCTCCGCAGCCTAACTAAACGGCTCTAGAGCTGGCTGCGGCTGAGAGGCTCTGCTGCCCGGCGTACAATTGAATTACATCTTTATACGCATCTCTCCCGCCTATTGAGGGCTGGTTCATTTGCGCATCCAGATGCCGGAGGTTTCGGCGCAGGAGCAGACGTGAACCCAGCCCGGCAGCAACACAAAAAAACGCTGGCACTTTCTCGTCGCTCGTTGGATCTGTTGGAGCGATTACCCCGCACGAAGTAGCTCGTAGATAAAAGGAGACAAACGTGAGAGAAGAAAAGCCAAGATGTGAAACGTGCACCTACGACACCAGGTGCGATCCTATAACCTCAGTGAGCAAGTGTTTGTACTGCGGAAACTATCCTTTACCGAACGCTGCGGCGCAGCCAGGCCAGAAGCTGAAATGAAATTCCCAAATACGTCATGCGCGCGCATGGACGGAATCGAGTTGTTCCATGGCATCCCAAAGCTGTAACTGCGGGCACCAAAAACGCGATCACACCATTGTGAAATCCAGCAATTACGGCTCTTGCAAGATCTGCCTATGCAATTCCTATCGGGCGGTTGGAGCAAAAGTGCTTGAGCCACTTCCCGTAACGGGCAAACTAACGCCGGGTTAGGCGAACATGCAATTGCATTCAGGCCTGAGGTATTTCATGCTTGCACGTCACAAAAAGGCGCTTTCAGATATGAAGTCGGCGGAGAAGAAACTAAAGGACGCCCGGACTAAATACGCCAAAACACGAGAAGCACTGGAAAAGGCGCAAAAGGGTGTCGCAAGCGCCAAGGCTAGGCTCGCCGCCGCCCAGGAACTATGGGAGTCGTAATCGGTTTATGAGCTTCAGTGATTGCGCACAAATCTTAAAGGATAGTCGTAAAAAAGTAAGGAGCCTGCAGTCGGTGCCGACCAGAAAAGAGCGGAATACTGTTGTGTCAAAGAGCGATTTGCGCTTCTCTGGCAATTCTGGCGACTGCTTCGCCGAAGGTTTCTGCCTTTGCGGCCACCTTCGGCCGGGAAAGCTTCTGCGCTTGCTGACGAACACGATATTCGTCATTTAGACGAGCGAGACGTTTCTTGGCGGCTTCAGAATTGGCCTTCATCCGCTCAATAGTTTCTTGAGAATGTTGGCTTGAATTCTTCATCAGATCACACCAGCGGGTTGGGGATATAAGCACAAAACAAGTTGAATAGAGAGCATTTATCTTCGATGAGTCAACGTCCGATTAGGGGCGCCATTGCAGCTTTCAGGACACCCATGAGATGCCAAGAGCGCCCGTGCAGTTGCAAACAAAGTGACGTGTGCAACTTGTCGTTTGACCCGACTCCGCAAACGGCATAGTCTCAACGAAGTAGGTAGGCTGCGGACTGGCTTCCGCTTATCCCATCCGAATTTTGCTTGGAGCCCCCTCAGGCGTCTCACGCCAGGAAAGGAAATCTATCGTGCCCTCAAAGCGAACCCTTTCTAGCAAATCTCCCTTAGACACCGCAGAGTCCCGAAAGGTGCTGGCCTCGATCAAACGTGGCTTGCGACGAGTGAAGCGTGATCTGGAAGCGATTCGATCCGCGTCAAATGCTCAAGCAGAGAAGACTCCTATCCCTGCAGAAGGGTGAACGAAGCGTGTAGGGCAGGCCACGAACTGCACAAGGCGGACCGTCGAGCGCCCAGCGGAGAAACTTGCTGCGCTTCAACTGGACGCTGATAATCCATTCAGCGTCGCTAACTGTAACGTTGTCGAATGTCGGTAAATTACTACGCAGCGCTGATTGCGTCTCGCACAAATTCCGTCCTTGCCTCTGCAATAAGTTCCGTTCCGATTCCCGGAATGGACTGTATGGACAGTGTTCCGCCGATCATGCGCAGGCGCTCCTGCATCGTGGCTAGCCCCAGTCCACCGATTTGCATTGCAGGATCGAATCCGATGCCGAAGTCCTTGATTTGTAGCAAGACTCTTCCATTGCTGGCTTTGAGGCGCACTTCAACGCGTTTCGATTGGCTGTGCTTCACGGCGTTGCTAAGGGCCTCTTGTGCCACGCGGTACAAGCACAGGGAAACATCCTCGGGCAAAATCGGGGTGATGTTGTCAGCTTGAAGATCGATCGCTATGCGGTGTTGGCCTGCCATCTGCCTGCAGACTTCCTTCAAGGCAATTGGAAGGCCAAGATGCTGGAGCTTTGAAGAGTGCAACCGATGCGACAAGTTGTGAACATCCGTGGCTAACTCTTTTATTTCGGCCAGGGCCTGATTCAATTTGTCACGGACTGAACCTGCACAGTCCTGCTCAACTGTTAGAAGGTCCAGCTCGACTGCGAGCAACGAGAGACGCTGGCCGATGTCGTCGTGTAACTCTCGCGCAAGATGCTTGCGTTCTTCTTCCGCCAGGGCGATTAACCGGCCGCTTAGACCTAGTTCTTCAGCGGTGGAGCCTGCTTTCGCCTGCACAGGAACGGAACTCAGTTCGTTTGAAACGTGCGACTCGAAGTGGGAGAACATAAGCGTCGCTCACTTGCTGTGACAGCAGAAGGACTGGTGGACTGCGAGAGTGGTTACAGCAGCCAGGTCGAAGTCAAACAGAACTCCTCTGTCACTTTACTTTGCGTTCGCATTCTACGGGGCAAGTTGGCGTTGTCAAGTTAAAAAGTAACGTCTAATTGATTACTACTAGCAATAATAGGTGGCCAAACCTGTAAGTATGCCACTTCGGGAATTCCGAGAATAGTGTCTACAAGCCAATGGTTGTCCTGAATTGGTCCGCCTACCTGCCATAAATGACAGGGTACCACTCAGTAATCTTCAAGAAAACAAGCAGAGTCGCCGTGCTGGCGAACGAGACCTGAGCAAAGAGGTCAGATTGGCTCACAAATCTACCAGCCAACACTCGTGCCAATCTCTAGCATTTCTGACAGTTCAATGGGCTGCCCCCGGCAACTCTAATTGCCAACGACTTGGCAAGGCAGAAGATTTCCAGGCGTCGGAGGTCGTGAGCAGCTAACGACCGCTCACCTCGGCCGAGGAATTCCTCCGCAAGTCGTATCCCAATCTGGGTCGAACTGTCCTTATGCAAACCATTGAGAGTCAGTCGCTTCCCGAAACTAATAGCAGCCAATCGCCACTCGAAAATGACATGGTCTGGGTTCCCGGCGGAACCTTCCAGATGGGATCCGATCATCACTACCCGGAGGAAGCCCCCGCGCACTCAGTCACCGTCGAGGGATTCTGGGTCGACAAATATGAGGTAACGAACGAACAGTTTGCCCGCTTTATCGAGGAGACGAAGTACATCACCACGGCTGAACGTCCGCCTCGGGCCGAAGACTATCCAGGAGCCTTGCCGGAGATGCTGCAGCCTGCATCGGTCGTCTTTCAGAAACCAACGGGCCGCGTTGACCTAAGCAATCACTACAACTGGTGGACCTACATTCAGGGCGCGAACTGGCGGCATCCCGAAGGGCCGCAGAGTTCGATCAAAGACCGTGGCCAACATCCTGTAGTTCATCTTGCTTACGAAGACGCTGAAGCATATGCCAAATGGGCAGGGAAGGAATTACCCACAGAAGCTGAGTGGGAGTTTGCCGCGCGGGGTGGGCTTGCCAGTGCGGCCTACGCCTGGGGGGAGGAGCTCACACCCGGCGGCAAACACATGGCCAACGTTTGGCAGGGCGAATTCCCGTGGCAGAACCTGCGGAGCGACGGATACGAACGAACTTCTCCAGTTGGCCAGTTTCCCGCCAACGGCTACGGCGTTTTCGACATGATCGGCAACGTTTGGGAGTGGACTACGGATTGGTATGCCGCACGCCATGCCGTGACCAAACCGTGTTGCGGAAACATAGGTCCCAAAGTGGGATCCATCGAGCAAAGCTACGATCCGCAAATGCCGGGCATCAGAATCCCACGCAAGGTTATTAAAGGCGGGTCCTATTTGTGCGCGCCGAACTATTGCCGCCGCTACCGTCCGGCTGCGCGCATGGCACAGCCAATAGACACATCCACGTGCCACGTCGGATTGCGATTGATTGTAAGAAAGCCGGCAGCGGAGAAGTGCGCATGTCACAACTCAGAACAGAAGAAATGAAGCGTCTGCACTAACCGTCAACCGCTTTCACCGCTCTTAAGGAGATCAAGAATATATGCCGGAAAAAGCAAAGGAACTCACCAAGAAGCCCAACATCCTAATCATCTGGGGCGACGACATCGGATGGTTCAACGTCAGCGCCTACAACCACGGCGTCATGGGATATCGCACACCCAATATTGACCGCGTTGCCAAAGAAGGTTGTCTGTTCACTGACTGGTATGGCCAGCAGAGTTGTACCGCCGGCCGTGCCGCATTTATCACCGGGCAATCGCCAATCCGTACCGGTCTTACGAAAGTTGGACTTCCCGGAGCCAATCTGGGACTTCAACCCGAAGACCCAACTATTGCCGAAATCCTGAAGCCGCTCGGCTATACTACCGGCCAGTTTGGCAAGAACCACCTCGGTGACCGCGACGAGTTCCTACCCACCGCTCATGGCTTTGACGAGTTCTTCGGCAACCTCTACCACTTAAACGCCGAGCAGGAACCAGAGAACCCCGACTATCCAAAGGATCCTGAGTTCAAGAAGAAGTTCGGGCCGCGTGGTGTGCTCCACAGCTGGGCAAACCCGGATGGCACACAAAAAATCGAAAACACGGGCCCGCTGAACACAAAACGCATGGAGACTGTGGATGAGGAGTTCCTGAAGGCGAGCTTGACCTTCATCGAGAAGGCGGCAAAGGACGACAAGCCATTCTTTGTTTGGTGGAACTCGACCCGCATGCACATCTTCACGCACCTCAAGAAGGAGTCGGAAGGTGTGACCGGTTTGGGTCTGTATCCCGACGGCATGGTGGAGCACGACGGCCACGTTGGACAGCTTCTCAACAAGCTCGATCAGCTGGGCATTGCCGACAACACCATAGTCATGTATTCAACCGACAACGGCGCCGAGGTGATGAGCTGGCCCGATGGTGGGGCTACACCCTTTCGCGGTGAGAAGGACACTAACTATGAGGGCGGCTGGCGCGTTCCATGCGCGATCCGCTGGCCGGGCGTGCTCAAACCCGGAAGTGTGTCCAATGAAGTGTTCTCCCACACCGACATGCTCCCAACATTGGCGGCAGCCGCAGGTGAACCGAACATTGTCGAAAAACTCAAGAAGGGCCACAAAGCCGGCAACAAGACGTTCCAGGTCCACATCGACGGCTTCAACCTCATCCCATTCTTCAAGGGGGAGGTCAAAGAGAATCCCAGAAAGGGATTCCTGTATTGGAGCGACGACGGCGACCTGATGGCACTGCGGGTGGACAACTGGAAGGTCCATTTCATGGTGCAGAACGCCCATGGTCTCGGCGTATGGAAGCAGCCCTTCGAATCGCTGCGTGCCCCCGATCTCTACAACCTAAGGAGCGATCCATTCGAGAGAGCTACCGAGGATGCCTCGATGTTCTATGACAAATGGATGGCAGACCGCTCGTTTGTGCTGGTACCGGCGCAGGCGATCGTTGGCGAATTTCTCAAGACCTTTGAGGAGTTCCCGCCACGACAAAAACCGGCTAGCTTCAGTATTGATCAAGCCCTGGAGAAGGCGCGGCAGACCAAGAAGTCCATGGCCGGGGCGGCAGGCGGCGCAGCGGCGGCCTAGGCAACGGTTGAAGGCGCATGAAGACAGTCCATCGCTGCGCCGCAAGAGAGATCTGGCGGCGCAGCGGCTCTTTTCTTAAGCCTCATGAACAATGAGATTGCAATTCCGGTTCCTGATTTAGCAAGCGACGACCATTTCGCCTGCGAGCGATCGGCAAAGTGGAATAAAGATTTTAAGTTCCTGCTTCGGGAAACCCGCGTAATCACCTTGCTGCTGCGACATCCGGATGTGCCTTGGCACGCCAAAGTGATTGCCGCTTGCACGCTCGGCTACCTCCTCAGTCCGATCCAGGTAATACCCACCTTCATTCCTGTAATTGGACAGTTGGACGATCTGGCAGTTCTCCTCATCGGGATGAAACTGCTTCGCACGCTTACACCGAGAACGGTGCTGGTTGAATGCGAGGCGAAGACTCAAGAGTCGTTAGTCGTAGGCCACGACGCATCTCCGAAGAAATCGGCATGAATCGACGGAAGGAAGGATATATGAAGACGATTTCAATAAACCAGTTTGCGACTAAGGGCATGCTTCTGTTGACTCTGTTCAGCCTTACGTCTTTCGTGGCTGCTCAATATCGTGCGGGTAGGGGCGCGGTGGGCGGATGGCAGCATCTGGGCAACGCTCATGTAGACGGCCGAGCGGATCACGACAAAATCGAAGTCGGGGGAGGAACGTTTTCCGCCCTTGAACTGGGAGTTACGAATGGCTCGATCGGCTTCGAGCGAATCGTTATCCATTTCCGCAATGGTGGAGACGAAGTTCTACCTGTCGGTGAAGTTGTTCGCTCCGGCAGTCGCACTCGAGCCATTCCGCTTCGCGGCGGCGCACGCGAGATCAGGAATGTCGAAATCTGGTACCAGAAAGGGAAATACAACGAGGGCAAACCCAGAGTGGATTTGTTCGGCAGACGCTGACAGTTCGGCAGACGCTGACAATCCGACAATGCTCACGTCTTCTCGACCGTTTTTGAACTCGAAGTCGCCGAAACGGCTCTTTACGATCTCGGTGCCGATCCAGCCGTGCGAGTCGACGGTCTTGACTCGGCTGAGCGGTAATGGTCTTGCAGCCATGAAATTTGCTCCTTACTTGTTATGCCGCGTGCTCCGCGCTTGCAGCTGCGGTTTGCTCGATGTCCGGGAGCTTCCACGTCTTTTCGAACAGCGCTTTTTCAGGGCCGTAGAAGCGGAAGAGAACTTCGAACCCTCCGTCGGTGCTCGTGGGAACCCAGTTCGACTCCTTGCCGGCTAGTGCCTTGGGTCCGAAGTAGATATCCGCGGACCCATCAGCGTTCTTTTGCAGTCCCGGCGTTTGGGAAGAGCGGCTCGGCCATCGGGCATTCCGTATGGGCGTGTGGGTGTCGCGGTCGTAAACTGTCGCTGACCAGTACTGTTTGACCGGTGCGTTTGCCGGCACAGTGAGGCGATAGGTCGTGCCACCGTCGAGGAGTCGGCCATCCTTGTCCGCGATGGTCAGCAGATAGGACGAACCGGCGTTCCGATGCTTGGGGGTGAAATAGGCGTAGGAGAACGTAACGCCGCGGACGTCGACGGGGTAGACATCGGGCTTGGCGAAAAACGTCGCCTGCCCTTCGAGCAGTTCGCGCGATCCCGGCAACGCCCAGTGGCTACCTTCATAGTAGGGCGATGAAAAGGACGCCTCGTATTGAGCCACGAGCCAGGCGTGTGCTTCGCAGGCGGCCTCGTTGAGTACGTCCTGGGTCCTCGAATCGGGATTGAAAGGTTTGCCCTTCTCTATGCCGATCGACTTGAGCTGATCGATCATCGCCTTGTCCCGCACCAGCCATGGCTCCGCCTGCACGATGCGGTTGAGCGACTTGAAGAACCGCAAATCGTAGGTGATGTTGCTGTCATACACGATGTCGACCACGTCGACGAAGGTCGTCGCCGGCGGTTTGGCGGCTTGTGAGAGCGGACAGAGCTTGACCCGCTTGCCGTAGGCGACCGCCTTGGCAACGTCGTGCTCGCTGCCACTCTTCGGGATGGAGCGCAGCAGGGCGTAGCCCTCGTACGTGTCCGATGGTAGGGGGATGTAGCCTGCAGGCACCTTGTCCGTGTAATCCGGTGGCAGGATGAGGTACTTACCGCCCTGGCCCTTGTCCACGCCGGGCGGTCCGACGTCCTCCAGGGCCGACTGCCAGACATCCATAACGGTGCCGGTAATTGAACCCTCATCGGCGGCTGGAATCTCAAGCACTACCGGCCCCACGTCCTTCGTGTTGATGAACGGCGTGAGGTAGATCGCATCGGGGTTTGGGGTCAGGGTCTGGATCTTCCAGTCCGGAAGGCGCGACCAATAGACGATCTGGTTGAAGGTTCCTTTAGCGCGGACCATCGCCTGATACATAAGGTCGTAGTTGACCGCCGGCATGCCCCAGATCACCGCTTCGACGGCACGACGGTGCAACGTGCGTTCAGCTAGTTCGGCGGATGTGAATGTCGGCGATGGCATAACTATTACTCCTGGTGGCAGTGTTCCCATTTTGGGATGACCGTCTGCTTTCACTCAACGTCTTACCTCGCGCTCAACTCACGGCCTGCGCTTACTGCCGCGCCATCGCGAGGCTGAACCGCTCCTCGGCGCAGATGTTGAATCTGGCAATCCCACGTCCATAACGTAGCGTTGGTTGAGTCGAACGTTCCCTCGAGTTGGTTCTACACTTGCTCGAAGTCCGGCAACGGCCAGGACCGATCGAAGTAGGCTTCGGTGGGCTCGTAGAACCGGAAATATGCGAACCAATTCTTGCCGGAGAAGGTTGGGATCCAGTTCTTCTCGAAACCGGCCGGCGCCTTCGGCCCGCAGTAGATGTCTACCGAGCCGTCCGCGTTCTTGCGCAGGTCCATGCGCGACGAGCGATCGGCAATTTTCTGATCGTTCAGAATTAATGCGCGTGTGTCAACGTCGTAGAGGGTGACCGACCAGAACAGCTTGATAGGTGGATTAGGCGGTACCCGCAGCCGATATGACGTGCCGCCGTCCAGCCACTCGCCGGCCTTGTCCTTGTACGCGCTGAGGTATGCCGATGAAGGGCCAGGGTGTTTGGGCGCCATATCCGGCCCGGCGCCAATGGCCTCGTAGAACCAAGAGGCGCGCTCGTCGAGCAAATTCCAGAAACCATTAGGATCGTCGGCATCCAGCTGTAAAGCGAAGTCCCAGTGGTCATCGGGCCGGTATTGCACACCCGCGAAGCGACGCTCCGCTGTGTTGGCCTTTGCCATCGCCTCGCCGACCATCGCGGCGTCGGTCAGGATCTTGGTCTGCCGCGCGTCCGGCTTAAAGAGCTTGCCCTTCTCCAGGCCGAGCGGCCGCAGCATTGCGTAGAAGAAGGTGTCGCGCGGCTCGATTGGCTCACTTTGGATCACGTCGTTGAGCCGCTCCCAAAATTCCATGCCGCGCGGCGGCAGGCCGCTCCATGGTTTGGTGCCCGCGTCCAGGACGTCCACCTTTGGGGGGTTGTCGCGTTGCGCGTAAGGATAAATTCGCAACTGCGCCAGTGCCGCCTTCGCAGTCCCCGGGTCGGGATCGGTCAGTCGCACGCCGAGGAAAATATTGACGGTCGGCGATTGACACACGATGAAGCCCTCAACATTGTCTGGCACCTTCTGCCCCGGCGCCAGAACCAGATATTTGCCGGGCGCTCCGGTTCCCGGAATGGCGTGCTGCCAGGAGTCGTTCATCGCGCCTTGAACGCCCCGCGCGGGCATCTCCAATACCAGCGGCCCCGAGGAGAGATCGGCGAAGCCGAGGTAGTACGGCGTCGTGGCATTGGCGGTCAGGACGCTGCGTTTTGCCTCGTAAGAGAGAAGAGCGACGATTTGTCCGTCCCTAGCGCCAAGCCCCTTCGTGAGTCCGTGCTGAAACGACGTGAACGCGACCGCAGGAAGCGACCAGAGATAGACCTGGCAAGCGCGTTGAAAGTCACGCTCGTCATAGAGCATCTCGACGGTTTTGGCATTGGGATACCCGTTGGCGAAGTCGTGGGTAAACTCGAGCGTGCCGATGCGCGACTCGATCCTTTGCGATCCGGTCTGGACTGTCGTAATCACACGGCCTCCTTGGGCTGCTTGAAAAGTCTAGTGAACGAGGTCCTATCCGGTACTGTAAACAATGACAGCAGTCGGCTTCCTGCTTATTGACTTGCTTCTTCCGTCTTGCTCCTGTTTTGGTCCGAATGATGCATTCGTTCGCTTCCCGTGTGGTTAGGCGATCTTTTTGATCGGCGGCGCCCCGGCGTTCGGCACGTAGTCGAGTGGTGCGCCTGCGGGAATGAGCGGCTCGCGCACCAGGCTCATCTGGAACTCCTTGAGCAGCCGCCCGAAATGGGCCATGGTCCACGAATGAAAGTACACGGGGTTGAACGGCTCACGTTCTTTGGGGTCTGTGATCAGATTGACGATATGCGGATTGTTCAGGGGCAGGGCGGGATCGGTCAGATATCTTTGCTCGACTAACACCAGCTTGAAGTTCTGCCACTTTACGCCATACATTTTCTCGCCGTTCCAATAGATGAATCCGTCCCGCATCGACTTCACCTGCTCTCCTGCGAGGAATGACGACTGGTCCTTGCCGTCAATCACGCGATCATTCGGAACAGGTAGGCCTGTCATGACAAGGAGCGTCGTGAACCAGTCGGTGATGTGAACGATCTCGTTACTTGTTCGCCCTGCAGCGATCTTCCCTGGCCAGCGGGCGATGCAGGGGGTGCGCAACGAAGCTTCCATGCCGGTGAAGTACGACCCTTCAAAATATCCGGCAGTTCCGCGATGCAAAAGCATCTCCTCATTGCCGTTGTCTCCGGCGAAGACCACGATCGTGTTGTCGCGGAGCCCTAACGCGTCGATCTTATCCAGGAACTCGCCGAAGTCGCCGTCGAGTTGGAGCAGACAGTCGCCCCAATCGCCGTTGCTGCTCTTGCCCTTGTACTCGTCCCGTGGCACAACGGGAATGTGCATAAGCGAGTGATTGTAGTAGAGAAAAAACGGGCGCTTTGATTCCGCTTTTTGCTCCATGAAGCGGAACGCTCGCCGCTTGTACTCGATGTCGATATTGCGTTTCAGATCATAAGTAAGTTTCTCCGCTTTCTTGACTTTTTCGCCTTTGCGCCCATCCAGCATGTGCGCGACAGGATCGCGTGCAGGGTCGTACCAGGGATCGGTTTCCCAGAGTGCCTCGTCGTAGGAATGAGGCGGACCATACCATTCATCGAAACCATGATCTGTGGCCCAGCGCCCATCACAGTCGCCAATGTGCCATTTGCCCATGCACATCGTCGCGTAGCCAGCGTCAGAAAACACATCCCCTAGAGTGCGCTCCCACTTGACAATGCCAGACTCAGCTCCTGACATCGCGACGGTGTGATTGCCAGTGCGAATGGCATGACGGCCGGTTAGCAGCGCCGTGCGCGATGGCGTGCATTGCGCCTCGGGCGCAAAGTTGAGCAGCCGGAATCCCTCCATGGCAAACTGATCGATTCGACGCGTGTCTGCGCCCCGCAAGATCCCGCCGCCGTAGCAGCCCAACTCTCCGTAGCCCAGGTTGTCTACATGAAAGTAAATAACATTCGGTCTCGTGGCCATTGTCTACTCCAAGTGTCAGGGCCGAACGAACCCTTCGATGTGTGGACTCAATAACGCCTCGCAAACATCGGAAGCCGCGCGGATGCGTTATTAGAGGATTCGATTGTGGGGCGATCTACTGTCAAGAGTTACAGGAGTGGACCCTCACAAGAAAACAAGCACAAAGCACCCGAGCGGTTTCCTCACAATTGAGCAAGAACGTCCCGACCGCAGCGAAATCGTTCAAGACCGGTGTGGCACGTTCCTGACAGTATCTACCCGTGCTCACGAGTACAAAGCTCGAACACGGGAGCTGCCGATGTCCAATGAGTCACGCCGCCTGGATTCGGGCTGGTGAGCGCAAGAAGACAGGAAGAAAGTCTTAACTTGCAAAGGGAGGATCTGTCATGCGGCTCGATGGGTTTTTTCTTGCGTATAGAAGCCCCTATCTCTTTCGTTTGCGGCCGACGTTCGGGGAGATGCGTGCCCGCTTCGAGGAACGCCTAGCAGAGCGTACGCGAATGGCCCAAGACCTACACGATACAGTGCGGCAAGGCATTGTCAGCGCAGCTATGCAGCTACATGTTGCGGTGGACTGGCTACCGGCGAATTCGCCCGCCAAGCTGCGATTAAGCCGTGTTCTCGAATTGATGAGACACCTCATGGAAGAGGGCCGCAACGCGGTTCGGGGACTCCGCTCATCTAATGCAGACTCCGATAATGCAGACTCCGATAATTCAGACTCCGACGGTGCCGACTCCGATAGTGCAGACTCCGATAGTGCAGACTCCGATAATTCAGACTCCGACGATCTAGGGCAGGCATTTTCCCGAATCCTGCAAGATTTGGGCATCGAGGGGCCAATTAAGTTTCGGGTCATTGTGTTAGGTTCGGCCCGAAAACTACACCCGCTTATTCGCGACGAGGTCTATCAAATCGGTAGGGAACTATTGGTGAATGCATTTCGCCACTCCCGAGCCAGCTGCATCGAAGTCGAGCTTGAGTATGCCCCCAAGCGTTTCAGGATGGTCGTCCGCGACGACGGTTGCGGGATCGATCCTCAAGTGCTGCATGCGGGACGCGACGGACATCGGGGGCTCGCGGGTGTGCGCCAACGGGCGAAAAGAGTTGGCGCCAGACTCAGAATTTGGAGCCGCGCCGCGGCCGGAACAGAAGTCGCGCTGTCCGTCCTTAATTCGATCGCCTTCGAATCCGGAATGGTCGAAAAATCAGCAGGGTGTTAGGAGAATTCATCGGAAGTCTTCCGGTCGGAAGCGCAGATTGCCACGGCCCTCTCGACAGCTCGATTTCGTAGTGTTACCAAAACGGGAGGGCCCGACTATGTACCCGGTCGCCGAACGAATCGCTACCTGCTCGAGGTCTTCTACTTAAGCTCAAATTGGGCATGCTGCCGCTGTCCCTGCAGGATTCAGTGCGCGAAGCTCTACAAGAAAAGCTCCAGCACCACGGACAGGTATAAGGGGATTAGTGGGAAGAGTAAGCCTCGCTATGATACCCAATGTGGGAACCCAAGTCAATGAATTTGCGAAAGAACGAGACTGACGTCGGCCCATTCTGGGAACACTCATGTGAGGCGAGCAACGGATAACGAATTCCTGAATTCACTGCTAATTCACTGTTATTCACTGTTCCGGCGAGACACGAAATCCTGCGATCCCTCTAATGGATTGTCGGGAAGAGGGTTGCGGAAATTATCCGCTGCTCGCAGATCGCTCTTCAGAAATTCGCTGTTAAATTCGCTGATATTTCACTGTTATCCCTTGATCAGTGAATTTGTTGATTTGGCTTTCGTCCCGCCACAACGGTTGCGAGCCGCTGACAGTCGGCAAGTCCTCCTGCGCTTTTTAACAGTTGTTCCCTCCGTTGCTTCAGACTACTTTTCCCAACAGGTCGGGCGCTCCCTTCGTACATTGCGTTTGTTGGGATTGTTGTTCCGCGCAAACGCGATTGGAGACAATCATGATGCGGATGTTGCAAAATTCCACGAACCTCGGGACAAAGACTCACGCGAGGACTCCGGTCGCCATTCTTCTTCCGAACGATCTGAAGAGGCTGGTTCACTACGTTCGCACGGTCATCGAGCGGCAGCATTCGCACCCAGTGTCAGCCACTGAAGACCGAAGCGTTTTGCCGGAAGAGTTGGACTCGCGATCTTCTTGAGCGCTACAACTGAGACTAGTCCCTTGTAGATCGCCGAACAATCCTGCTAGCGTAAGATTTCCTTCTCGCCGATCGCCAACCACATCGATAATCGCAGGCTAACGCCAACTGTCAGCAGCTACACGTTAAGCATTCCAACCAGATAGGCTCTCGGCTGGTCCCAGCAAATCAACCGGATATTCTGGAGCTACCTTGTATGTAAGGAGCGACCAGGCTGTTGTCGCGGATTTTCCGTTTAACCGTCAGTAAATTCCGAGCAGGATGAGCGCCTGTTCACAGTGGGTGTATCGAAAGTTCATGTCCGCCGGTGGGTTTGTCTGCTAACCGAATGTAAACTGCCGATCGCAACTCACCGTCTAAGTTAGTGTTCAAGCTTTTTGGCTCTGGTGTGACACTCTGAAAGTGTCTCGAGGCGAGAGACTATGAAGTATCTGCAAGCGGCGAGTGCCACGGCGGCGTTCGCGACCCTGCTCTCTATATCTTCGTTCGCTGCGCTGGGCGGCGATGTCAACTCGGTTCTGTCTGATCAGGCGCAAATGAAAGCGCAGCGCCGGGTCACGCAGATGACAGCCTATTCCATCCATGAAATGCAATCTCAAGCGGGAACGACGGTTCGCGAGTTCGTTTCTCCCGAAGGCAGAGTCTTCGGCGTTGCCTGGCAGGGCCAGAGCCTACCGAACTTTCAGCAGGTGCTTGGTTCGTACTACGACCAATTCATACAGAACGCTCCACGGCAGCGGAAGCATGGACCGGTCACAATCCAGATGCCTGGGCTGGTTGTCCAATCTGGCGGTCACATGCGTGCCTTGACAGGTCGCGCTTACGTTCCTGAAATGGTACCAAGCAGTGTGAAGGTGGATGAAATCAAGTGAGAGTCAGTCTCAACCTCTTAAAAGTCATCCTGGCAGCTATTCTGGTTGTGCTTGCTTCTTCTTGTGGAGGTACTGGTTCCGGTTCGGGGAGTAGTGGAAGTACAGGCGGAGCCAGTACCGCCAACAACGTTGCCCAGCTGGTTGTTGACGCCGGTCCCGGTGGGATCGGTACAGTTGACCTTGCCTTTACCACGCTCACCGTATGTGTGCCCGGCACGAGCAACTGCCAGACGATCGATCACGTCCAGGTGGATACCGGTTCCGAAGGTTTGCGTATTCTCTCGTCCGTTCTGGCACTTCCTCTTCCGCAGCAGACTTCCGGCGCAAACACAGCGTTCGAGTGCACGCAGTTTGCAGATCTCACATTCCTGTGGGGACCAATCGCCACTGCCGACATCCAGATCGCCGGCGAGAACGCTAAGTCGGTTCCAGTTCAGATCATCAATCCTTCCACTGCAACTCCTGCAGCGCCTGCGGACTGCAGCTCCGGCCAAAATGGCAATCAGCCGCTAACCCAGGACAGCACCGTTTTCGACTTAGGAGCGAATGCGATCATTGGCATCGGCTCCTTCCGTCAGGATTGCGGAAGTGCATGTGCCGTCTCGGCCATACCTGGAACCTACTACGCATGTAACTCGGCGGGATGCGGCAATACGACGCAGAGTGTGACTGCCCAGGTGCAGAATCCTGTGTGGATGTTCGCCAGCGACAACAATGGCACCATCCTGCAGCTCCCGGCAGTTCCTGATTCGGGTCAGACGACCGCATCTGGCTCTCTGATATTTGGGATTGGGACTCAATCGGACAACGGACTCGGCAGCGCGATCGTGCTTCCAGTAGATTCGACGTTCGCGGACTTCACCGTGGACTTCCAAGGGACGAATTTCACTGACGTCAATTTCATCGACAGCGGTTCGAATGGATACTTCTTTTTGGATTCGGCTACCCTCACCAATTCGCCATTCAACATTCCTATGCCTGATTGTCCCAGCAGCAGCTCGTTGCAAGGCTTTTATTGTCCGAGCCCGGCGATTCCCCTTTCGGCATCGCTCATAGGCAGCACTACCGGTGGCACACCTATTGGAGCGGCTCGCACGATCAATTTCAATGTGGCCAGCGCGCAAAGTCTCTTTTTCAACACGAATGGGACTGCCTTCAACGATCTCGGTGGAGAAAACTCGGGCAGCTTTGACTTTGGCTTGCCGTTCTTTTTCGGAAGAAGCGTGTACACGGCGATCGAGGGACAAAGCACACCCGTTGGCACAGGACCGTATTACGCGTTCTGATGAACCAGCGGTGGAACCGGGTTTCGCATGAGATCTCTAATGCTCACATTCCTCGCGCTGTCGCTGTTGGGAGCAGCCACGCAGGAAAAAATCATCGCAGGTTCTTGATCAACACGACTTCGTTACCGTACTCGTTGTAGACGAGGGAATCGAGCATCTGATTGGCAAGATGGATTCCGAATCCTCCCGCACGGAGTCCATTTTTAATGCGAGCCGCAACGCTGGCCAGCGGATCTTCCATGCTGCTTTTGGCGTCCGCAAGTGCTTTTGTAGAATCGAAGCCGGCTCCTGGATCCCTGACGAAGTACAGGATCATGTTGTCGGTGCGCAGGTAGCCGACATCGACCTTCAGCGTGGGATTGAAACGGCCGCCATGTTCCATCGCATTAAGCAGCAGTTCGCGAAACGAAAGCAGCACGGTTTCCCTTACTTCCGTCGGAATGTCGATCTTTAGTTGATGGCCATACTGGAGTAGCCGCTCTGCCGCGACCATGCTGCAGCGCAGGCGCAACGAAATCCAGTCGGGCTTAGCGGAAATGACTTCAATACCATCGCTCCAGATCGGGACGCTTATTGCAGTCTCGACCATCGTGGAAAAGCTGCCATAGTCGAGCGGGATGCTGAACACTGCGAAGGCATGCGCGCGCAACGCTGCAATTACATCCTCGGCTGTAGTCTTGGGAGCAAGAATGATGACCTTGACGCCTTCTCCTCTCCATTTCTGCAGGCATTCCAGCAGCTCGAGGTCCTGATCCACCGTGGTGCGCGGACTAGTGATGATGAGGTCAAATCGCTCGCGAAACGCCACGTTCAGGAACTGATCCTGCGGGGTCTTTATCAAGTCGAATTCTGGCGAGAACTCGGCATGCGACATGAACTCGCGCAGCGCAGGATCGTCCACTGCAAGCACACGGCGTATTTTCGCCCGGGCGAGAATGAAGGTTTGTGGGGCAGCGCTCATACATGGCACTGAGTCAGCGCCCACCAGAATCGCGTTATTAAAGGCGAACGCCAACTGTCAGCAGTGACAGTTTCGCCATTCCAGCCAGCTGCGGGCTCGGCTGGTCCCAGAGATCATCAGGGAAGCGACGGAGCTACCTTATATATATATAAGGAGGGATCAGGCTGTTGTTCCCGCCGATTTTCCCTTAATCAGTCGGTAAATCCCCAGCAAGATAAGCGCTCCAATTACCGACATAATGAAGCCTGCAGATTCTCCAGGCCGATACCACCCAACGGCGCGACCCAGAAAACCAGCTAGCAATGAGCCGGCAACGCCGATCGCCATGGTAATCCAGATACCACCGGGGTCTTTGCCGGGCATCAAGAACTTGGCGATCGCACCGACGATGAGGCCGATGATCGCTTCCCAGAGCAGGTGCAGCATATCGATCCTCCAAATTTGCGAGTTTGCGCAGACGCGCCCATAACAACAGCAAAATGTCCGAGACATACTAATAGAGGTCCGAGCATTTTTGCTATCACTCCCGTTACTGACAGATTGCAGGCTCCCATCCGGAATGAACCGCTGTGTATCATTACAATGATTCGAAAATGCCCGAGCGCTTCCTAATCGCTGACTCGACTCTCGACGAGAAAATCTTGAGAGGTCACTGCTCAAAATGTGGTCAGGTGTTCAGTGAAGTGACTGCGGATGATCTGGGCACGGTGCAACATCAATTCGAAGTTCATCCGTGCATCGATACGCTGCGCCTGAGAAAAGGCTTGTTCCGAAACAAGCGACCTTCCGAGTGATTTCGCTTTCACTGTAGAACCTGGCGACCATGGGACGTGGAATCCAGATTTCCAGAGACCGATTCTCGCTCCCAACTGAATAATGCGCACCGTTCAGATTTTGTGAGCAGGGAGCCGACATTGTTGTGGAATCATTGCACTCGCAATTCCGCCGCGCCCACCGCGCCGTCTGCTAGAATGCCTGCCGTGAAACGTCGAACATTGCTCCAAGCGCTCCCTGCGGCGACACTCCTTCCGGCATCACTTTGGGCCACGTCTGAGCAAGATAACGTTAATCCGAAGCAAGCCTCGACCGTGGTCTACGAACTCCGCGTCTATCACGCTGCCCCCGGAAAGTTGGGAGAATTGCTGGCGCGCTTCCGCGATCACACCATAAAACTTTTTGACCGGCATGGAATCAAAAGTGTTGCTTACTGGACACCTGTCGATGAACCACAGAAGAGCAACACCCTGGTCTACATGCTCCAACATCCCAGCCGCGAAGAGGCAGCCGCCAACTGGAAATCCTTCCAAGACGACGCGGAGTGGAAGAGTGTCAAGGAAAAATCCGAAGTGAACGGCAAACTGACTGAAAAAATTGACTCCACCTTTCTCGCCCTGACTGACTTCTCCCCGCCTTTGCGCTAAACGGAGCACGGGGGTTCGGAGGTTAGGAGCAACACTTACTTCTCCGGCTGCAATTCGCCTACGCCGACGATCTTCGCATCGGTGCGAAATTTCTTGTAATCGCGGAATGTCTGTTCCGCGTCCAATTTGAAGCTTTTGAGCAGTGCAAGCCGGACGCCGATCTTGAACGCGAGCTGGCTGGGCAGCCATACCTCATCGTTGACCCGGGCCTGCTCGATCATGAAATGCGAGCCCTTATGGAAGCGAGCCAGGAATAATCCCCAGGAGACGGTGTCCAGGCACTCCACATCCATTTTTGCCATCTGCAGGTCGGTCTTGTCGATCCATATGCGGCCGTGAAACTTGGAGAGATAGTTCGCATACTTCATATGCGGAACAAATCCGGGACGCGGCTCGGCGGAGATCGCCCACGCTTCGCGTCCTCCCACCCGCTCTGTGCCCAGCAGGGTGAAGTTGTAAGCGTCGACGACCTCGCGTTCAAACTGGCGTCCTTCCTCGCGTTCTTTCTCTTCCTTTTCTGCCCGCTTCCTGCGGTCTTTCTCCGACTCGTTCCTGCGCTTGTCGATAATCTTCTGGATCTTCTCTTCTTCTTTGGCTGCTTCCTTCTCTGAAATCGGCTTGTCGTCTTTTTCGATCAGCCGTTGCACCTGCTCGCGATAAATGTTCAAGACCTCGTAGGTCTTCGTCTCGGTAGACTTGGTCTGCCCTTTGCCATCCAGATTGTGCTCAACGTCGCGCTCGATGTAGGTGTACTCACGCTGTTTCTTGTCGTTTTCGATGTCGTTAGCCGCCACCTTCTGGATGAGCTCCCTAATCTGGTCCTGACTCAGCAATCCTGGGACAGACGGCAAAGAGAGGCTGGCGGATTTAGCCGCCGCCACAGAGTCCGGTTCGGGATTCCCGCTCGGCTGAGCCGCACTTGTTTCCGGACTGAAGGCGAGCGCGGCCACGCACAGAATTAAAAGACAGAAACTCGCTGGCGAAATCTTCATGATGTTTAATCGGTGCATGGAGGCTTGGAAGTTCCCATATATTAAACGTTCGCTAACGGGATATCGGCCAGTATCGCCGACGATCATTCGAATATTCCTGAAATAGTAGACTGCCAGGAAAGCAAAGAATTAGCGTCCCGGAATCACTTTTTCCGGTGAGTCGCTCAACTAACTCTCGCGCGGATTCACAAGGATTTCTCGGATTCAGCTAGCTGCCACTTGGTCCGGGTGTAAGCAACGCGGAACCCCTGTCGCTCAGCATTCCGTTGGGAAGAGCTGCCCGGCTCTGTGCAGACCATCGCCAGGTCGCAGCCGGCGTCCAGCGCGAATCGGCAGCGACTCTCGAACAGAAGCCGCTGCGCACCTCGCCGACGCCATTCCAGGACGGTGCTGGCCCCTGCAAACAACGCCACTCCATCATGGATTGCCAGACTGCCGGTGGCAATCACTTGTCCGCCGCATTCCACCAGGAATGACGCGCTGTCTTCTCTCTCCACGCTCACGCGCATTAGCTCCAGCATCAGATCGGCGATCTCACCAAACTCACGCCAACCCTCGGCCGCCGTACGCGCCCACAAGTCGCGCTCTTCCGCCCGAGCGATCCGCACACGTAGAGATTCATTTTGGGCCACACCGGGATCGCGCTCCCGCAGCGCCATGAACATCACATTACTCAACTCAACCGGCTTGTAACCTCGTTCGTTGAGCAGCGGAAGCAATGCCTTGTCGCTAAGCGGACTCACTTCATGAAAGACAGGCGCACGCCGTTCCTTGAAGAATGATTCGATCCGATCCATGTCACCCGAGGTCGGCATCTGGAAGAGACCAAGACCGAAAGTCTGCGTGCAAGGGGAGCGCGCACCGTCATACATAGCGTAAGCTCCCGCGACCTCGATCCATGCCGCTCCCGAATCGGGAAACACCCGCGCCCGAGCCTCAACAAAACGCGCGTTGGCAACCGCCTCAGCCCGCTCCAGCCTGCAAGCCAGCGAGTGATCTGTGAAGAGATGGGAGGGCACGGACTCAAACACTAGCACGGATTCTGGAACCTCCAGCGTGGGTAGCAGCAATGTGGGTGCAGCAGGGTGGGGTGCAGCAGGGTGGGAGCCCCCGCATTTATGCGGGGACAACGCTTCAGCGTTGTAGAAACGAACATCACGTCATGGTTCTTGGGCTTTAGCCCCGGCACACTGTTGACACTGTCGTATACCCTCCCGAGCCAAGATTCAGGGTACACGCGATCTAAGATCCCGCGGCTAAAGCCGACGAATGGATGTACTGTGCGCATCACTCGGCTCAAAAGCCGAGCCCCCGCATAAATGCGAGGCTTCCACCCGGAGTCAGCCTGCAGACACCTACTTCCGCGTCATCCGCAACTCGATCATCATCCGCTCGCTTGCTTTGTCGTCGATCAGGAAATGACGATGCAGAAGAAGGCGGCCGTCTTCCTCCAGGTGCGCTCGCGCGACGGTCTTGCGTCCAGGACGCTCGGTGTCGAGGGCCGTGGCCCACAGCACGATGTTTTTGCCGTCGAATGTGCCGTCGCTCTGGCGGATCGACATCGTCGTCTGCCGCGAGTCATACCACACGGTTGTGAAGCGATTGGCTTTCGGATCGAAGCCGGAGATTCCCGTGCCCGTGCTCGTCGTCCCGTCAGCATTGACGAAGGTAAAATCGGACTGCAAAAACTTGCCGTCCTGGATCATGTACTGCTTGCACGTTGCTTTCGTTACGATCGGCTTCCCGTTTGCCGGGAAGAACGTCTTCACCACATCCCAATCCCCGGCCATTTGCGCGAGCAACTTCTGGCCAGCACCCGGCGCGTTCGCCGGCTCATATTGATTGTGGGTTTGCTGCGCGACCGCCGCAGCCGTGATAAGGAAGATTACTGCAATCCATTTCGTCTTCGTCATGGCACGAGATAATACGCGAACCATCGCGAGCACGTCTTCGAGGTAGCCGGGTTGGTTTCGGCAATTCGGTTTAGCTGAATGCTGCCTGCGTAGAGCTCACGCCTGTTTTTTGCTGGTCTCCAAATCTAAAGGACTTAGCATCCATGTCCCCGGCAGATCCCCGGGGAGATCCCCTTCTGAATCCCCCGGGGATGGGAGGGGATATCCCCTCAATTCCCCGGGGATCTCACTTCTGAACTCCTGCCGAGAACGTTCGCGGCATGCTCCGCCGCCCACAAAAAGCCACGGGACTCCTCGGCTGGCGGGCGCGACAGTTCGCATGTTCCGTTTCGAGAATCCCACAATGGTACAGCCCTGCAATTCATGGCATTCCCATGATGGCATGCGCAGCGCGCTCCAGACAAGCTTCGTCCGGTGCTCGCCAAATTTCTTCGCGCAGACACATCAACAACTTACAAGCCAAGGAAAAAATATTTGAGCAATCCGTTGCTCTACGGAGTTTCACCAGCCAGCTGTGGGAGAGTGTGCTGGAAAGAAGCCTCTGGATGGACAGATGGCGCACCCTTTGCTCATTTAGTTTCTTTCTTTTCTGTTTTGGGGGAGCCTATGGCAAAGCCGGCAAGTCTGTGTTCTTCTCGGTAAACTCCAACGAGAGGAGAGTGTTGGATTTCTCCGAGGCCAAATGCATCGTGCAGCTTCCGCCGGTATGGTCGAATGAAACCGGAAAATTCCCAAGCGGCGAAGCCGATCTGCTAGCAGACAGGGGCATTCGCGGCAAATCCGTAGTCTGGCCCGTTTCGGTCTTTGCCCGCATTATCAGAAAGTACTGGTCATCACGATCCCAAGCGCGGACAATGGTGTAACCACCGGCGGGGACGCGTATGCCTTTGACTGTTACAAGGTTCTCATCGGTGGAAAAAAGATAATTCTTGCGCTCGGTGGAGTACGTCACCGTGATCTTGTTCCCATCAGAGAATTTGCACTCTGCCTGCGTGAGACGTCCTGATGCGTCCTGAGCGGCGGCTCCAAGTGTGAGAAGAAATACAAGTGCCAGGAGTGTCTTCGCCTTCATCTGTGTCCCCCTAATTGTCAATTCATTGTAGTCCGGGAGGGGAGTAGCCGGGTGGCCCGGCCTTTTGGAACATCGCTTTTACCGGTTTGGAATACCAGGAGGCGGTGCAGGCTTCCAATCAACTGGGAATCCGGGGCACCCGGAGTTGCGATTGAGTTATTGCCCTTTCGTAACTTAGCTATCTGGCTCCAGGTGCGGGAATCGTGCAGACTAATACGATAATGCGGCAGACCAGCATCGGTAATTCACCGTGATGAGGCCCTGTTTCGATGGCTCCCCGCAACAATTCCTGGAAGATGCCCATCCTGCTCGGCTTCATGATGGCGATGGCCGTGCTATCAGCGGGTGCGTGGTTCTACCGAAATTCTCGAAACCAGCAAGCTGCACAGGCTCCCGCCAAACCTACGCCGGCGGTTCGGCCAGTCACCGCAATTGCGGTTGCCGCGCCCGCTAATACCTCCCCCACCGCTACGCCAGCGTCGATCTTGCCGGCAGCCCAGATTCCCGCAAGACCTCACTTTCAAGTCTCGGTTGATCCTATGCAGGAATTTAATGAGAACCTGAAGAATGACCTTGTTCGCCAATTGAGTCCGAATTTCCCGGATCTCTCGAAGTACCTTGGTGTAGAGGGAGATAAGGGCGCCGATCCCGAACTTCGCAAGTTCACCTTTCAGCTTCTCGACGGGGCCGCGAAGGTTCCAGAGAGCGATCAACCGGCAATGCTATTGGCAGCCGATCTGTTGGCCAGCAAGATCTGGTGTGGCGATGAGAATAAAGAAGGATGCGAGCAGGTTCGCCGCGAGTTCACTCAGCGTAACCTGACCTTCGCCCACCAGGAACTTGGCGGCGGTTTCTACTATTCCCGCGATCTTCTCTGGCGCGTCTGGCGTGATTATCCAGCCAGCGATGCAGGAGCGCGCGCGTTTATTCTTCTTCTGGATCTTGGCTGGGATACTAGCGGAGTCTGCGCCAAGGGGACTGATCAATTCCAAGAAGTAATTCGCCAGGGAGAATCCTTCCTCACGGATCGGTCCACGAGTTCCAATCGCGCCGTGGTTACTCTGCTTTTGGCGCAGGCATATACCTCCTGGTGGGCACTAAGCAATCAAACGTCCGGAGAAATGTCCGACTACGTCGACCCAAGACGGTATCAAACAGGAGCGAACGAGGCGCGATTGAAGGCGATTCATTACTTCGAATCGCTGCTCCAGATCGCTCCCAATACGAAACTCGCTGAATATGCGAGCCAGGCTCTTCCTCCGTTGCGTCTGGAGCAAGTTCCGGAAGAGTACAAATTCTTCTGCATCTACGACTAGGTGAAACCGCTCCCGCTTATTGACCCATAGTCCCGTAATGGGACATCTCCAAAAAAACCATAAAACTGGATAAATGAGCAGAACACAACAGATCGTCAAAACCCGCCATCAATAAACCAGTCCTATTTCGGAACGGACGAAAGAGTTCCAGTGAGGGGAGTGCTGTCCGAGGATGAACCCACAAAAACTTCGTAGTCGCCCGATGGGAAGTTCCAGCGGATATTCGCTTCGTCGAATGTCTGCAGGACTCGCGGATCGATCGCAACTGTGATGGTTTGCGATTCGCCGGGGGCTAGCGTGACACGCTTCCACCCGACGAGGCGTTTGAAGGATTCGCCTGCGTCTTTAGGAAGTCTTGCGTACACTTCGGCGATTTCCGTTCCTGCGCGTGTGCCGGTGTTCTTGACAGTAAAGCGCACAGACTTCGCGTTTGGATCAACGCTCAGATCCGAGTATGCATAGGTCGTGTAGGACAAGCCAAAGCCGAATGCAAACAGTGGCTGTTTGTGCTCCGCCTCATACCATTTGTATCCAACCTTCGAGCCTTCATCGTAGGGGACTGCATAGTTCGAGGCTTGATCCTTGGGCGGCCGTGCCGGGATCACCGGATGTGGAAGATCTTTCTCGCTCTTCGGGAATGAGATGGCTAATTTGCCTGTTGGATTGACGTCCCCAACCAGTACGTTCGCAAGCGCTTTATGTCCTGCACTGCCTGCGTACCAGGCTTCGACTATGCCTGCAACCTTGTCGATCCAGGGCATGGTGACAGCGGTGCCGGTTTCTAGGACAACGATCGTGCGAGGATTCGCGGCTGCTACCTGCTCGATTAAAGCATCCTGATTGTCGGGAAGTGACAGGCTGGGCAGGTCCAGATCTTCAGCCATCCACTGGTGGGCGAAGACAATTGCGATATCAGAATTCTTGGCGAGACTCGCGGCGGAGCTCACATCTGTTCCGGAATCGAAATCGATCTTCGTGTTCGGCAGTTTCGCGCGAAGAGCTTTCAGGGGAGAGGTTGGAAACCAGATGTGGTCTTGCCAGTGTGTTGCACCCTTGCCTGGGGGCATGATCGCGTTGCCGCCTGGCGGGTCCACCTGCGCCGATCCTCCACCGGAGATCATGCCGACATCAGCGTGCCCCCCGATGATCGCAATGCTGTGGACTTTGGAGACGTCAATCGGGAGCACCGACTGGCTGTTCTTCAAGAGAACGATGCTCTTCTCTTCGATCCGCTGCGCAACTTCCAATCCTTTTTCGACATCAACGACGCCCTTCTGCGGTGGATCATCGACGATTCCCGACAGAAATGCCGCATACAGAATTCGCCGCGCATGGTCGTCAATTTCCGACATCGGAACCTTCCCACTTTGGACCGCTTCTTTTAGCTTCGGACCGAAGTAGTCAGCCATGGGCTGTTCCTGGTCAAGACCTGCGGCAGAGGCTTTCTCCGTGCTGTGGGTTCCTCCCCAGTCGGAGATTACGAACCCCTTGAAGCCCCAATCCTTCTTGAGCACATCGCGCAAGGTGTATGAGTTTTCGCACCCATGGTCGCCATCGATGCGGTTGTAGGAACACATCACCGCGCCAGGATTCGCGATGGAGATGGCAATGTGAAACGCCAGCAGATCCGACTCCTGCATGGCTCGCTTGGAAATGACAGCATTGACAAAGTTGCGCCCCGTCTCCTGATCGTTCATCGCGTAGTGCTTGATGTCGCCGATGACATGTTGCGCCTGTTCGCACTTCATCATGTTCCCAACGAGGGTGCCGGCAAGAAGTGGATCCTCACCCGCGTATTCGAAAGTGCGACCGTTCCTCGGCTCACGTGCGAGGTTCACACCGCCCCCGAGCGTCATGTTGAAGCCTTGCGCTCTAAGCTCACGACCGATCACCTCGCCGTATTCGCAAGCCGATTGCGCATCCCAGCTCGATGCGGCGCCCAGGTTCGAGGGCATCGCCGTCGAATATCTTCCGTTCGCACCACTATCTCTCACACCGTATGCTGCGTCAGAAATGAGAAGCGGCGGTATGCCCAGGCGCTTGACACCCTCGACGTATCCTGCGCCGCCATTGCTGAGATGCGTGAGAGGCATCTGCCATTGTGCAGCGTGCGCCATTCCATTCCCATGCAAAAGCGCCAGTTTCTCATCTAGCGTCATCTGCTTTAATACGAGGTCAGCACGTTGTTCGGGGCTGAGCGTGGGATTCATCCACGGCCGCTCCGCTTCTTGGGCAACCACAAAACTCGCTGCGGTGATGACTATGGCAGGAATGAGCGAGAAAAGACGGTAGTAACCCGGATTGCTGTTGTGCATTTATCTCCCAGTCAGGGCCAGCAGTCCGGCAACAGGAACTCTGGCTGCAATACCTTTATAAGGCTGTTTCGATTTGAATGATCGTCAGCAGTGTACATGGAATTTTACCATTTACTAAATCGATTTTGTTCAGTGGATAATCGATTTATTGCTTGAGAAATCTGGCTACAGGATGGGGGCGACGGGTGGCGCAGCATTCTTCACTTCTTGCAATAAGAAAAAGTGGCGCCGCACTCTGCACGGCTGGCAGGGTACGCAAACGGGAATGTGTGCGGAACCGAGGAACTCTGATAGTCCAGATCGCGAACGTTGAAGATCGCAAAGGGTGCGGCACCCGGCTGGTGTTTGACACTATTGCTACCTCGACCTACTCGGATCGCAGCGCCTGGATCACGTCGACGCGAGCTGCCCGGGCTGCGGGGATGGCCGCTGCGGTGACCGCAGCAACTAGCAGCACGACAGCCGAACCGACTAATGGCAGCAGGCCTGGCATCTTTAGCCCTCCCACAAACGCGGCGGCGACTCGAGCCAACGCAAAACCGCAGACAAGTCCCACGGCAAGGCCGCCGACTGCCATGGCTGCGCCTTCCGACATCACACGCAGCAGCAGATGCCGCGGATTGGAGCCGAGCGCGAGCCGGATTCCGAACTCCCGCGTTCGCGCGCTGACTGAGAATGTGAGCACGCCGGCAACGCCCACTAGTGCAACCAACAGGGCCACACCGGCGAAAACGCCGGACACCATGACGTTAAGTTTTTCCGGTGAGAGCACCTCGGCACGAATCTCTTCAAGCGTGTTGGCGCGTTCTACCGGTTGGTCCGCGGAGAGCGTACGCAAGATACGCCTGATGGGTTGAACCAGAGCATAAGGATCAGAGTGCGTCTGCACCAGAAGCCGCCCCGGGAGGAAGGTCTGCTCCTGATCGAAAGAATGATAGACAGTCATCTGTGGCGTGGGCGCAAGGTTCTGGTTATTGACATCCGGCACGATACCGATGATGCGGCGCGGCTTAGGCCGTCCGCCGGGAGCGAACTGCAATCCCGGGTCGGTCCACGCCACATAATGATTCAGCGCGTCCCCTTTCGGGAACATCTGTCGCGCCAGACTCTCGCTTACGAGAGCGACTGGCACGGCGCCATTGCGGTCAGCGTCAGTAAAATCACGTCCCTCGATGACAGGCATGCTGAGTGTGGCAAAAAAACCAGGTGAGACGACCTCATACAGCGCGCGGGGTGGTTTCTCGTCCGCGGCGGGAACCCGCCCATCGGCCGAGAATTCAAGCGCGAAGTCGCCGACGGCGTCGCGCCACGGAACCGGGCCGACCGCAATGTTCACAACGCCGGGCAATTCGCGGATTTGACGCATCGCCTCGCGGTAGTAATCCACGACCTGGGCGGTCGTCCTCCCCTCGCGCATCACCGGAACGTTGATCGCCAAAATCTGGCGCGTATCGAAACGACTCCGAGCCGATGCAAGTGAAAGGAGCGTATTGACGGTGGCCGCGGCGGCAGCCACCAACACGAAGGAGGCGGCAATCTGAACCAGGGCAAAAACCTTCAATTTGCGGTTGGTTGTGCCGGTCAGCCGCAAACCGCTGCCGGCCAGCCCGAACGCCTGCGTGCTCCCCGAGGACGGCAGTCGCGGAACGAATGCCAGCAGCACTGCCGAGGCCACAGCCAGTCCGGCCCCCACCCAGGTCATGCTCGGATCGATGGTGAGATCAAGCGCGCGAATCGAAAACCTGGAGATGTAGCGGGCGAGAACGGCTGTCATTGGCTTGGCGATGTACAAGCCGATGATTGCTCCCGCAACGCACAGAAGCAGGCTCTCGGCCAGCAGAGCACGTCGCAGATCCCTGCTGCTGGCGCCCAGGGCTGCACGGATCCGGAGTTCGTCTTCCCGGCGCACGCTGCGCGCCAGAATCAGGTTGGCAACGTTGGAACAGGCGATGACAAAAAGCAGCACAGATGCCGCCATCAGCACCACCAGTATGGTCCGCGCTCCCGAGGTAAGCTCGTCGCGCAGCGGCACCGCGCTTACGTGGAAATCAGCATGTGCCGGATACGCCTCAGGATGCTCCCGCTTCATGGTCTGATATACGGACTCAAGCTCCGCGCGCGCTGTTTTCAAATCCGCACCGGCCGGGAGCCTTGCGAACAACTCCGTCATCCGGTGTAACCGCGCCGTAACCATGGTTGCCGACAGATGATGGGAACTGGTCACGATGTTGGAGATGATGTCCGTATCCTGCGGATAAGGAACACATGGCTCCAAAACGCCCACCACGGTGGCGCTGCGCGAATCAATAAAGGAACCAAGCCGGACGTGTTTCCCGATTACGGAAGGATCGCGGTTTAAGGCTTCCGACCAAAAACGATAAGTCAAAACCATTGCGCCGGTTGCGTTGGGGCCGTCATCGTGCTCATCCAGCAGCCGGCCGAGCACTGGACGCAATCCCATCGTTTGAAAGTACGATCCGCCGACGACGCCGGCGCGAACTGTGCGAGGCTCTCCTAACCCCACCAGAGTGAATCCGATGGTGGAGAAATCGCCGAAAGAATTCAGTGTTTTCAAACGCGAGCTCAGATCCACGATTTCCGGAATCGAGAACCAGGTGTTGTCGCCATTCGCGATCTGCCGGATGTAAATGAGCCTGCTTTCGTCACGATTTACAAGGGGGCGAAGCAGTACGCCGCGCAGCAGGCTGAACATGGCGGCATTGGCGCCGATTCCCAGCGCCAGCGTCAGAATCACCGCTACCGAAAGGGCCTTTGCGCGGATCAGGGAACGCGCCGCGAATTTCAGGTCGCGGGGAAACCTCAGGATGTTCTCGATCATGGCGAGTTCTCCTTATTAGGCTTTTAGCAATTATCTTGCCGCGCTATGTTTTTAGAAACAAAGGCCGTGAACTTCCGCCGGATTTGGTGACTGTTCGTTTTCGACAATTCAGCCTTCTGAACCGGACGAACCCCTGGGTTTTCAGGAACCCCGCCTGCGGCTCATCTTCAATCTTGTCGCCATTCGGGGCGTGACATTTATCGACACGGAGAAGCAGGCGCTACCAGAGGCCGAGGCCTCGCTCGCGGCAGTCACAGCGCAGATCGGCCGCATCCTGCGCGAGCAAAAGCAATCGATTCCGGCTTGAATCAGGGCGGACTATTTCCATCGCGAGCGGCGCTGGTCCGCATCGCGTTGATGGTTGCGCGGATTCCTTCCGGGTAAGGAGTTTTGTGCAAACTCGGGAGCAGTTGGCGCAAACGTGTGTCGTCGAGTTTGACGGGCGTGGTCCACAGGTAGTGCATCTCGACGACCTCCCGGAGAAGCGGATTGAAGAGTCCCAAGACGCGCAACATGAACTTGCCAGCGACGCGGAGACGCGGCTTCTGATCCACGGCAGCGAATACCAACTCGGCGAATTGCCGCGTGGTGATCTGTCCGGGACCAGCGACGTTCCACGCCTTGCCATAGGCTTCTTCCTTTTCCGAGAGGGCAATCAGGGTTTCGGCCAGGTCAGGAATGAAGATGAACTCGTGTGGCGTGTCGATGGGGCCAATGACGTTGGCTGTGCCGCCCTTCAGCGCGGCGTCAAAGATCGCGCGAGCGTAACTCAATTCCGAGTCGGGGCCGTAGAAATCCGGCGGGCGCAGGATGGTCGTTCGCATCCCTTTGGGATTATCGGCGGCGAAGACGAGATCTTCCTGTTCCTTGCGCATGCGGCCTTTGAATGCCGTGGGATTGCGCGGATGAGATTCGTTGACAAACTCCTGCTGAGGCACTCCATACGGATAAACGGTGCCTACGTGAACGAAGTGCCGCACCCCAGCGGTCACCGCGGCACCCAGTGCGATCCGGGTCAGTTTCGGATGCTGCTCGAACTGAGTGTAGGGAACCCCCACGGTGTAGAAAATGGTTTCGACGCCCGCAGCGGCGCGTGCGGCAGCGGCTGGATCACTGAGGTCAGCCGCGCAGTATTCGACCAGCGGTTCATAGACACCGAAGTCTCTGCGCAATCGTTCCTCGAAACGTCCGACAACGCGGAACGGTGTGCCCTTCTTTGCCAGCTTGGCCGCCAGGGCTTTCCCCACCGTCCCCGTGGCTCCGAAAAGTGCGTATTTCATATTCCTGCTTCCTGCTTCCAGTTCCTGCGCGGTTGTGATTGCGAAAGCATACAGGGGCGCAGTGGTCTCGAGTCGTGCTTTAACGTCCTGGGAAGCGCGTCTCGAGTGCCTCAAAATCTGCACAATCCCAGCAAAGTCAGCAACTGGATGGCTTTCGCCGCGCGATGTCTGCCTGTCTGGATGCTCGCGGCTACTCGGTCAAGCGATTATCGGTCCTCTTGAGAAGGCAGGATGACGATGATCGTTGCTCCAGAGCAGCGACAAGCCTGTTCATTATTGCCAGAATTAGGAGGTGCAATGCGAGCGTTACGTGCGCTCACTGCACTAGATAACTGCAGAACGGATGTAAATGCATTCCCAAAACGAGAAGAAGCCGCGGATAGTTGTCGCGGATGATCATCCAGAAGTTACTAAGACCCTTACTAAAATCCTAAACGCCGACTTTGAGCTTGTTGGATGCGCCAAAAACGGGCTCGAAGCCATCGGAGCAATTGCTCAGTTCCAGCCGGACGTCCTGGTTACCGACATCGAGATGCCGATGATGGATGGTATCCATGCAGCGCGTCATTTGCGGCGCATAAATTGTGCGGTAAAGATCGTGTTCATCTCCGCATCGTCCGACACTGAAATCGCAGGACTTGCGATTTCGAGCGAAGCATCGGGATTCGTGCTGAAATCGCGCATGGCTACTGATCTGGTTCACGCAATTCGCGAAGCCCTGGCAGGCCGGCAATTCGTATCGGAGACAGTTGATGCAATCGTGCCTTGTTCGCAGCCTTGGCGACCATCTGAAGCGACCGAAGCCGTCACGCGGTGATGCCGTTGAACCCTCATTTCCTCCCTTGGGTCGACGCTCGTTCCAATGAGTGCAGTCGCTGCGCACGATGATGTCATTGGGTCCAGGTAGCGGCGCAGGAACCTCCACCACCTGAGCCTCGCCGGTCCGCAAGTTTTGCAGAAGCTGCTTCACAGAGCCTTCCTAATCGCTGGTGCCGAGTTGGAGCAGTCGCTGCAAGATATTGCTGGGAATATTCTTGTTTTGTGCGCTCCCACCAGGACTTCATCGTAGAAGTATTCCGCACTTTCCATGACTCTTTGATACTCTGCACGCTGTCTGACTAATTTCCGATTGGCAGCCGTCGCCTGAGTGCGTAGATCAGAGTCAAGCAAAGCACGAACAATGCAGGCAGCTAGAGCGCTTGGATCTTCGGGCCGGCACAACAATCCGTTTTCACCATCAACAATCCATTCCCGCACAGACTCGATATCACCTGCTATCGGAAAACAGCCTCCAGCCAAGGCTTCTAACAGAGTGTTGGGAGTTCCATCATGGGAACTTGGCGAAACCGACACTCGCGCCGCAGCGAATAAAGACGCGAGTTCCTCACGGCTCATTGTGGGAAGTAAACGAACCGAGCCTGCGATGTTCAATTGGCGAACCCAGCGCTCAGCAACGGGATTTCCAAGCATTCCAGTAGCGGCAAAAAACACGTTCGGAATTCTTTGCAAAACCAGCCGAATCGCTTTGAAGAATGACTCGCTGTGGACATACGTTCGAAATCCCCGAGGGTTGATGATGAGTGGTACGTTTTCGGGAATGCAAAATTCCTGTAACAACTTGCGATCAGGCAGGGAATTGAAGAAGAACTCCTGAACGCCTCCGTTGCCGGGAAGGACGCGCCAAGGCTTGCCTCGCCGAAACCCTCGCGCAAGGGCAAGGTTCAGGTCACGATTGCAGTCGCAATGCAGGCCGTCGGCGCGTTGCAATGCCGAGTTGGTCAATGCGGCGAGTTTGCGACTGTGGTCCGCAAACAAGGTGAAGTCATTTCCCCAGACGGAAAGCAAGAGGGGCACACGCTTCACAGCCGCAGCGGCAATAAATCCTTCGAATGGCAAGCGCATGGCGTGCACAATGTCTGGCTTCAAGTCGTCGATCAATGCAGACATTGCTGGCGTTCTTCGCAAAACGTCCAAGGGAGCTATCCATGTTCGAGTGCTGTGAAAGGCACTCAGGAGCGTTCTACTTCGAAGCTCTGACAGCAGTTTCTTTCGAAAACGAGCAACGGTCCCATGGTTACTGTCGCTGCGCGTCATGCGAGAGAGGGAACCGAAGGCGAAAGGGAATTCAATGAGGCGAGCCCCGGGTATTTCATCGGGCGCACACGGATAAGAGCTTAGGACCGTTACCTGATGATTGCGAGCAACAAAGTAGGAAATCCAATTCTTAGCGATGGGACTGCGTGCGTCGGCGACGTAGCAGATATGCATGGCTCAGGCAAAATCCATTTCAGGAAGGCACAGATACTAATGGGGGAGCGCGAGTATGGCAAATGTAATCTTCAGAGGGGAGGGTTAGACCTTGGAGTGAACCCTGGCTGGAATTCCATAAGCAAGTTGCCCCTCGGGAATGTCCGAGGTCACGACGGCTCCGGCGCCTACGACGCAATTCATTCCGACTCTCTTGTAGGGAAGCACGGATGCTCCCATGCCGATATGGGCATACGCTGCGATCTGGGCACCCCCGCCAGCGGCGGAGTTGGGTGAAAGATGAACATAGCGCCCAATCTGCGTGTCGTGTTCGACGATCGCTCCACTATTGATGATGGCTCCCTCGCCGATCTGGCAATCGGGGTTCAGAACCGCTCCGGGCATGATTGCTGCTCCCTCGCCGATTCTGGCGCTTCGGGCCACGAAAGCGCCAGGATGAACAACGGTCAGAAGTGTGCAACGGCTGGGCCTGACGCGCATCGCGATTTGCTCGCGCGCTACATTAGTTCCGACGCCCAGGGCGACCCCGCCTTGGGTATGAGAGCGTAGCCACTCATCTGCGGAGAAAACCGGAAGTCCGAGAACGCTGGAGCCTCGCAGAGAAGCATTGTCGTCGATGAAGCCGTGCAGGCTATGTCCGCAGGCAACAAGAATCTCGGCTACAACCTTTCCGTGTCCACCAGCGCCATACACGACAATGGCTCCAGTCATGTTTCAGTCTCCCCGGAGTCAATTGTGTCATCCTCCTGAAAGCAAATCATCCGGCGGCCGCCACGCGTTCCAATCGGCGGTTCGATTGCCTTGCTGACCGATCAAGTAATTCTTCAAGAAAGTTTGGTATCACGGTGTCGGGATCAAACGAGGCACGTGCAATTTGCAGGGAGTTTTCGCCAAAGCTTGTCAATTCTGCTGGGGAAAGAGCCAGCCATTGCGAGATCGCCTGAGCGACGGATTCGGGATCGCCCGAATCGAAGAGAAAGCCATTCCTTCCGATCTGCAAACATTCAGGATGATTCCCAACTCTCGATGAGAGCAGCAAGGGCAACCCCGCCCATAATGCCTCAATTACCGAAATGGGATTTGGATCGGACAGGGAGGGCAGGCAAAATCCATCGGCTTGAGCGTACAGCTTTGTGAGTTGCGATTCGGTTTGGTGGCCTAGGAGCTGGACATCGAACCTGTGGTGGTTAATCCATTGCTCAATCGGTCTTCTGAGCTGCCCGGAGCCGGCGATCAGCACTGTTAATTTATCTTGACCCGATGGGCCAAGCTTCTTCATTCCTTCGAGAAAGGGTAGGAGCCCTTTTTCCTCTGACAGACGCGCAACGATCAACATCACTCTGCGATCTTGGTACCGGGTCCGGGGAGAATCGTTATCAGCTGCGCCTCGACACATTCTTACCTGGTTGTAGAACACGCTGGAATCTACAAGATTCGGGAGAAAGTGAATTCGCGCTGCGTGTGCGTGATGTTCGACGTACTTCCTTGCCAATGCACCCGGCACGGCGAATTCCGAGAAGCGGGACAACATCCATCGTCGAGCCAAGCCCGCGACGAACCCAGTGCGGCGGATTGATTCGAGATGCGATTCAGACCAGAAGATGGTTCGTTCCGGTGCCGACGAAAGCGCCGCCAGTAGCACTGTGGGGTGGACCCAACCTCCGGCGATGAGCAAGATGTCCGGATCAGCGTCGTGCAAGGCGTTGCTGACTTCACGATTCCAATACAAGGAATCGGAGCCGATGCGCCACGGCCTCCCACTTAGGAATCGGTAAGGAAACTGAAACTCTGAGCTCCCGAAATTCCAATGCCGCCCCGATTCGGAACTCGCCATGAACCAGACTTCAAACTTCCATCCCATCTCCTCCAACCGCTGGTTCATTCGTCGAAATAGAAAGAGCCGGTAAGGAGTCGGAATATTGGTTAGGCAGACGAACCTAGGGGCGCTCACGGCGCATACAAATTATCATGGGTGCGCCTGGGCTTTTCGTTGATTTGACTGCCAGGCTCATCTGTTTCCCGTTTGTGTCTAGGTTCCCGCAATTTGTTCGTACTTCTCCTGGCTAGCCACGGTTTCAAGCCAAGGTCGAAGAAAACTCTAATTCTTCATCGGCATCAGCGACTGCCTGTGCGTGCTCGCCCCGAAGCCCGCGCCGAACAAGCGTCCAGGTAAGCGCACATCGCAACGATCAACTCCTGACGCATGGGTTCGAGTTGCTTTTCGGGAGTGCCCGATTCCAGCAGCCTCCGGCTGACCCCAGCCATCGCGCCCTGGATCATTGTAGCAACCAGTTGTCGATCGGTTGTGAGCGTGTCGGAAGCGGTCGCCAACATTCTGACAATCGCCTTGTCGCAGCGGAGCTGCATTTCTTTCAGGATCTTCGCTCCGTCCACATCGGAGCTTACGGAGTAGAGGGCCACACTCGTCTTCCCATCTTTCATCTTGGTGTTGAGAAATGCGGTGACGAGAGCCGTCGCCATTTGCCGGAGTGTTCCACCTTTTTGCTCCGTGCAGACAAGTTCGACGGCCTCAGTGACCTCGCCGAGGTGACGTTTCAAGGTAGCCTGTAACAGTGCGCTCTTATTAGGGAAATATTGATATAGGGTCCCGACCGACACGCCGGCACGCAACGCCACCTTGGTCGTGGTCAACCGCTCCTTTCCCACCTGGAGCAAAACCTGAATAGTGGCCTCGAGAATCGCGTCCATGCTTGCGGCCGAACGGGCCTGGACTGGCGATTTACGCGGCTCCAAGAGTGCTGCTGAACGGCGCGGCAAATACGAACTCCCAACCTGAAGCTTCCTTCATCTGATGACAGGTAGACAAACTTACTACAATTTACGACGGAGTAGGAGAAACAGAATGACGAACCAAATTGACCTTGTAGGCAGCTTCAAGCTCCCCGGCACTTCGATGAATTTGAACCGCATGGGATATGGCGCGATGCAACTTGCCGGTCCGCAGGTGTGGGGACCGCCGCGCGATGTTGACGCCGCCATCGCTGTGTTGCGCGAGGCTGTTGCCTCGGGAGTGAACCACATCGATACCAGTGACTACTACGGTCCGCATGTGACCAATCAGATTATTAAGCAGGCGCTTCATCCTTATCCGGATGATCTCGTGATCGTCACCAAAGTAGGCGCTCGCCGCGCTGAAGACAAGTCCTGGCCTCACGCTCTTTCGCGTCAAGAACTGATCGCAGCCGTTCATGACAATCTCAAAAATCTTGGACTCGAGACGCTCGATGTCGTCAATCTTCGGGTTGGCGGATTCATGGAACCAATAGAAGGATCCATCGAAGGACCGCTCACCGTCTTGGCCGAACTCAAGCGGCAGGGACTGATTCGTCAACTAGGCCTGAGTAATGTCAGTCGTAAGCAGTTGGCCGAAGCTCAGAGAATTACAGAGATCGTCTGCATACAGAATTCTTACAACTTGGCTCACCGCAACGATGACAGTTTCATCGACGACCTCGCGCAGCAAGGCATTGCGTACGTACCGTTCTTCCCGCTGGGAGGTTTCACTCCGCTACAGTCGTCGAAGCTGAACGCAGCCGCAGCGTCACTCGAGGCCACGCCGATGCAGGTTGCGCTCGCCTGGCTTCTTCAGCGCTCACCCAACATCCTGCTGATTCCGGGCACATCTTCAGTCGAACATCTTCGCGAGAATCTCAAAGCTGCAACGCTGCAGATTCCTCCGAAAGTGATCGCCGATCTAGACTTAATTGGCGGAGGGCGTGGGCAGTAATAACTAAAGGAGGAGGTCCCCAGCAGCCATTTTCATCCTGAGCTTGTCGAAGGATCCTGACCAGCGGGCGAGTTCGATTCGATTTAGCGTGAGTTGCAATTACTTCGCGCGCGGATGCGTCGCGTCGTACACGCGGGTGATGTGGTTTGACGTTAGCTGCGTGTAGCGCTGCGTCGTTGAGAGTCTTTCGTGGCCTAGCAGCTCCTGAATAGCGCGCAGATCGGCGCCTTCTTCGAGCATGTGAGTGCCAAAAGCGTGCCTTAACGTGTGCGGATGCACGTCTGGCGACAGCCCTCGCGCGACCGCTATAGCCTTTACGATGCGTCCGACGCTGCGTGTTGTGAGCGATCCGGCGCGCAAATTGATCAAGAGTGCGGCGCTTGAACGCCGTTTAGCGTCCATCAAGCGCTGTCTTTCAGGCAGATACTCGCGGATTGCCGCCGCCGCAGCGTCTCCCAGAGGCACTAGACGTTCTTTTTTTCCCTTACCGCGGACGCGAATCACTTCGTTGGACCACCCAATATCGTCCAATTGGATCCCTACGAGCTCAGAATTGCGCAATCCGCAGCCGTATAGCAGCTCGAAGATGACGCGGTCGCGCGCCGGAAACGCTGCATTCTCCGGCAAATTTGTGTCCAATAAGCCGTTTACTTCTTCCATTGTGGGCACTCGCGGCAGCTTTTTGGGGAGCTTGGGAGTCGAAACCAGGGCCGCTGGATTCTGTCCGACGAGTCCTTCGCGCCCCATCCACCTATAAAAAGAGCGCAATGACGCCAATGCGCGCGCCGTTGACGCCTTGCTAAGCCCATTTCCAAGCACTTCGGAGAGGAATCCGCGGATGGTTAAGTGGTCTACGCGACGCCAATCAAGGCCCTTACCAGCATAGATAATGAACTTCCGAAGGTCTTTTTTGTATGCGTTAACCGTGTGTTCTGACGCGTTCCGTTGCGTTCTTAGGGCTGCTAAGAACTCCTCCAGGCGCCTTTCCGCGGCACTTTTTGCTGCCTTTTGGGGCACTTTTGCGCTCATTGTGGGACCGCTAAGCGCCTTTTCCGGCCTCGATTGCAACACTCGGGAGCGTTTCTGCAGGCTTGAGCGTGCGTCTTCCACGGCCGGTAACTCCGCCTTGAGGGACGTTAACGACCTCAAGCGCGCTCCTTTTCCGCGAGAATGCGCCGCTTGGAGCGCGGATGATGGGCGCGATAAACGTTCTTAAGCCGGTCCATGGCGACATGCGTGTACACCTGCGTCGTTGCGATATCCGCATGTCCCAAAATGGTCTGGACGGTCCGCAGATCGGCTCCGTTTCCGACCATGTGCGTCGCGCAACTATGGCGCAACATGTGCGGACTCGCTTTGCCGTCAGTCTTTGATTCGCGGACAATTCGCCACACACGCTCGCGCGTAAGCCCAGTTCCACTTCGGTCCACGAATACGAGCGTCGATCGGCGCACACGACAAAGTTGCGGGCGCGCGTCGCGCAAATAAACTTGCAGGGCATCGCGTGCTGCAACGCCGAAGGGAACGATGCGCTCCTTGTCTCCCTTGCCGCGAACGATCGCCGAAGAGGCTTGCAGGTTCAAATCTTCAAGGCGCAGGTTCACCATCTCCGAGACGCGCATTCCGGTGGCATAAAGCAATTCGAGCAGCGCCTCATTGCGCATCGCGAGCGCCGGATCCTGCGGCTTCGATTTTTCCTGTGCCAGCATCGCATCAATCTCCGCCACCGCCAATGACTTGGGCAGAATCTTCCACTGCCGGGGGCTCTCGATGTTCAACGTGGGATCGTGCTTGATCTTCTTGTCGAGCAAAAGAAACCTGTAGAAGTGTCGCAGCGCGGAGAGCTTGCGCGCCCGGCTGCGGCCTTCGACCATGTTCGCTGTGAGCTGTTCCAAAAAGGAAAGCAGATCTGGCCGGGTGGCGTTCAGCAATGTGCGATTCCTTTTCTCCAGGGATTCGGCGAACTGCAGCAGATCTCCGCGGTAGGCCTCGACTGTGAGTGGGGAAAGTCCCTTCTCAACTTTCAAGTAGGACAGAAACGCCGTAAGGGCCTGCGGAGTGGACATCAGGAATATTGTCGTTCGCGCGTCAAGATAGTGGAGTGGAGGTGCCGCGTGAGTAAACGGCAAGAGCAAAATCTCACGCGGATGAACGCAGATTTAACGGATTCACGCGGATCAAGAAAGATGTCAGAGGGTGTTTCTCCGTGACTCAGTGTCTCCGTGGTGAATCAGGCCTTTAATTTCTGCAGCAACTTCCTCGCGTTAATTGCGCCCTCAGGAGTGTCTTCGTGCTTCAGAAATGCGTATACATCGCGCTCCTGTGCGGCTGCGCGAAGACGCTTCTCCACTTCGTCGATTTCCGCGTCGGTGTAGTCCGACTTGCGCAGGCGATAGTAGGTGAAGTTTGCCGTGAAGACTTCGGGCACGGCGAGATCGTCGCTTTCCGCGACGCAAAGCGCAACGTTGTGGTCGCGCATGAGCGAGTAGATCGAATCGTTGAACCAGCTCACGTTGCGATACTCGATCGCGGCGGGCGCATCTTTTGGGAGAATCTTCAGGAACTTCGCCAGGCGATCTGCGTCGGCCTTGAGGTTTGGAGGCAGCTGGAAGAGCACCGGACCGAGCTTGCGCGCGTGCAGCAAAGGCTGTAAGGCAGCGAAGAAGGCGTCCACATCCTGGTCGACGTCAGTCAGGCGCTTGATGTGGGTGATGCGCTGATGGGCCTTGGCAACAAAGGTAAAGCCTTCAGGCGTCACCGTTGCCCAGTTCTGCAGGGTTGTCACTGCTGGCCGCGCGCGAAACGTATAGTTGACCTCAACGCAGTTCAGTTGCGTCGAGTAATAGTCGAGCAGCTTGCTCGAAGGCGTCTTCGGCGGATAGAAGTCGGGCTTCCACGTAGGGTACGCCCAGCCAGAAGTTCCAATGTGGACTTTCATAAAGCGGCGATTAGCAATAAGCGTTTGGCGATCAGCTAAACGCAAAACCTGATTCCTAAGCTAAGGATACACAGAAGGGCACAATTCCTGGTTTGAGGCTGTACTCAGCCGGGAGCCATTCAGCTCATTAATGGCACGGCTCCGCTTCGCTTAAGCCGTGCCCGATCCACCGGGCGGCCGGTCGTTAACCAACTCTCACCACAAGGTCCCGGGCAGCCTCGGACCATTTCGGGAAGTGAAAGTCGAATCCACTTTGCTGCAGACGTCCGGGGACCACTCTCCGGCTCTTCAAGATCAACTCTGTCTTGTACGGAGGAAAATAGCTCCAACCTCCAACATCCACTTGGTCGCGGGCAGACCAATGGGCACGCCGGCAGCGCGGCGTAGCTCGCGCATGAAATCCCGCTGTGGCAGCGGATTCGGCGTGGAGACATTCACGATGCTATCGAGTTCCGGATGAGCGATCAGAAACTCGAGCGCACGGATGAAGTCATCGCCGTGAATCCAGGAGATAAATTGGTTGCCGTCGCCGGCACTTCCTCCCAAACCGGTCCGCACCAGACGCAGCAAGGTAGCGAAGATCCCGCCGCGCGAGGGCCACATCACCATCGCACTGCGTAAAGCGATCTTGCGCGTGCGCGGAGTCTCGACGGCGAAGAAGGCTCCCTCCCAACTCGTGGCCACATCGATACTGAACTTCCAGGTAGACGGAAGACCAGGCTCGCGGCCTCCAATCTCTCCCGTGGCTTCGTCCATGGCACGATCGAGGGCATGGCGATAGATGGTCGCCGTGCTTGCATTCATCCAGAGCGCTGGAGGATTGGCGCACTCTGCAATCGCTCTGCCGACCAGGCGCGTAGTGTGAACTCGCGAGTTCATGATCTCGCGGCGATTGGCGTCGTTATAGCGACAATTGACGCTGCGCCCGGCAAGGTTGATGACTACGTCCGCAGCTTCGATCTCCCGTGCCCAACTCGCATCAAGATCACGACCATTCCAGATTGCTGTCCGCCATGGTCTCTCCGCCGCCTGCCGCGCAAGCACCGTGACCGCATCGCCCTGCGAGTGGAAGTAACCCGCCAACATCTGCCCAACCTGCCCGCTACCACCCGGAATCACAATGCGCCGCATTCCCATATGGGAAGTGTACCCGCGCGTGCCGAGGAGGTGCAGGCAGTTCGGCCATTCGACCAGTAATGCACTTCGATTCCTGTCTCCGCGCTGGAGAGAACGCGCGGACCTCTCCTTCGCTCAGGATGAGGGAAGACTAGATCCGCGTTTCGGTTTTCCGTGCACTTAGTATTGGAGGTATCGAACCGCCACTGGTCCCACGGCTTAGCATGAATGGATGGCAAGCGTTTTGAGTGGTTCAACAGCTCTTACTCCGGATATGCGAGCGGTGATTCGCTCCGCTCATCTCTGCTTTGCGGCAACGGTTACGCCTGAAGGCCATCCGAACCTTTCCCCAAAAGGAACGATTCGGATTTGGGACGATCGTCACCTCTTCTTTCTGGACATCGCTTCTCCCGGCACGCGCGCCAATTTATTAGTGAATCCTTGGATGGAGTTGAATGTCGTCGACCAATTGTCGCGGCGGGGGTATCGCTTCTTCGGGCCGGCGAACTTACATCTAGGCGGAGACCTCTTCGAAAGGGCTGTGCGGATGGTAGTCGGGGAGGAAAAAACTGCCTATCCGGTAACTGCAGTGGTGATGCTCGAGGTGGAACGCGCCGCGCCTCTGATCTCGCCCGGGTATTGGCGCGTTGTCGACGAAGACGCGATGCGAACTCAGTGGCGCGAACGCCGGGTGGCGCTCGATCGTGAGTTCGAGGAACACGTTCGAGTGCAGGGAGCGTTTCGCGTAGAGCGGTGAGCGTCGGTGGGCATTGGAAGCCCAAGGCAGCAAAGCTGTAGCTGCAAAAGTGGTATCAAAAACTGCACAACAAGTGGATGTATGAGAATGCCATCTGCTTCGCGATACTCGTTTGCGGTCCAACGATGACTGTGGAGAGTAGCCGTGAATGTGCACAAATGCATTCGAATTGGTTTGGTTCTAGCGGTCACGACGTTGTTTCTGCAGGCAGCGTCCTTGTCGGCCCAGACTGCTGCGACTACTGGTGCTCAGGGGAGCGCCGGGCTGCGTGATGGGCAGCATGATTTCGATCCTCTGATTGGCACATGGAAGGCGCAGCTGAAACGGCTCGTGCATCCGCTGTCGGGCTCGAATACTTGGGTTGAGTTCGAGGGCACTCAGATCACGCGGAGTATCTGGGGAGGGCGCGCGACCATGGATGAATTCAAGGTCGATAGTCCTTCGACGAATTCCCACATCGACGGCTTGACGATTCGTCTCTACAGCCCTGAATCGCATCAGTGGAGTATTTACTGGGCCAACGCCAAGCAGGGCAGCTTTTCGCTCCCGGCAACGGTCGGCCGCTTCGTGAACGGCCGCGGCGAATTCTATGACCAGGAGATGTTTGAGGGCCGCATGATCTTGGTTCGGTATGTATGGTCGGAGATCACTTCGACTTCGGCTCATTTCGAGCAATCGTTCTCGGACGATGGAGGCAAGACGTGGGAGCCGAATTGGATTTCGACGATTACTCGGGTAAAAGACAGCGATTAACGGTTGTGCGAAAAGATTGCGCTGCGGTTTGGGCCAAAGCCTGCGTGATCCAACGCGGAAACGTTTTCGTCCGCCGTCCTCTTTATTGGTCTACTTGTCCCTTGCTGCTGGTCTTCATGTCCGAAATCCGGTAACTAACTAGCACTCGCACACGTCTCGTTGGCCATCAACCAGTCACTTCAATCACGATGAAATCAGGAGGTATCTCCATGCGTTTCAACCGTTCGATATCACCCATCCTCGGTGCGATTTTCCTGCTCGGCGCGGCCACTTGCAGTTTCTGTGCCGCACCGGCAGATACTGCTTCGGAGAATGGAAAGATTCCAATTACAACGAGTTCCGACGAAGCTAAAAAGGAATTCCAGGCTGGACGTGCGCTCTTCGAGAAACTGTTGGCGCAGGATTCAATCCAGCATTACGACAAAGCCATTGCGCTTGATCCGAACTTTGCTATCGCCGAATTGGGAAGGGCAAATAGCGCTCCGACGGCGAAGGACTTCTTCGATCATCTGAAAAAGGCGGTGAGCCTGGCGGATAAGGTTTCCGAAGGAGAGAGAAACGTCATCCTGGCGAATCAGGCGGGCGCCAATGGAAGGCCAGCGGAGCAGAAGCAATATCTCGACAAACTGGCCGCCGCCTATCCCGAAGACGAGCGGGTGCAATTCAATCTTGGTGGCTACTACTTTGGGCAGCAGGATTATGACGAAGCGATCGCCCACTACAAGAAGGCCACCGAGATATCGGCGAACTACTCGCCTGCTTACAACCTGCTCGGATACGCCTACCGGCAGGCGGGAGATTATTCGAGCGCGGAAGAAGCGTTCAAGAAATATGTCGAACTGATTCCCAGCGATCCGAATCCGTACGACTCGTATGCCGAACTCCTGCTAAAGATGGGCAGGTTCGACGAATCGATCGCGCAATATCGCAAGGCTCTCTCGATTGATCCCCATTTCAACAACTCCCATTTTGGGATCGCTGCCGGCTTGATGTACCAGGGTAAAGCAGATGCCGCGGCGAGTGAGCTGCAGACAATGGCCGATCAGGCACGCAATGACGGTGAGCGCCGTACCGCATACTTCGGCATGGCCGTGTTGGCATCAGACACTGGGAATCTGGAGAAGGCTCTGCAGGCGATGGACAAGGAATATGCGGTTGCCGAGAAGAAGAACGACGCGGCTGCCATGGCGGCGGACCTGCAGGCAAAGGGCAACATTTATTCCCAAATGAAGCGCTACGATGCCGCAGCTCAGCAGTTCGAACGGTCACTGCAGTTAGTTCAGGCATCGGGCTTGTCGCAGCAGATCAAGGAGAATGCGAAGCTCCTGCACCGGTTCAATACAACCACGCTCGCGATCGCGAGAAAAGACCTTGTTTCAGCGAAGAAGAATGCCGACGAATTTCGTCAAGGCGCGGAGGCACAGCAGAATCCGGCGCAACTCAGGCAGGCTCATGAGTTGACGGGAAGGATCGCGCTCGCGGAGAAGGATTACGACAAGGCGATTGCCGAGCTGGAGCAGGCGAACCTCCAGGATCCCCGAAACCTATATCGACTGAGCGAGGCATATCAAGCAAAGGGCGATGCGGCGAAGGCACAGCAATATGCGAAGAAAACCGCGGACTTCAATTCACTTCCGGCGTTGAACTACGCGTTTGTGAGGAGCAAGGTGCAGAAGGAGTTGTCGGCGAAGAAGATGTGAGGGCAGGACAACGTTAATCCTTGACACTGTCATCCCTCGGGCCGCAGCGCCAATGCGAATGCACCGTCGAAGCAAACCGCGGCCCGGGGGATCTGCTGTTCCTTTGTGGAACCAGCAACAGCAGGTCCCCCGCGCCGCAACAGCCTAATTTCTTGAATGGACCAACCATGTTGGCTGCGGCGCGAGGGATGACAGTGTCATATACCTCTGGTGCACGCTTTATTAGGAACTACTGCGGGCTTGCTTGGCTTGTCTTGGCTTCGAGGCGGGCTAATGCCTTCTTTGCTTCGGGGGCAAATTTTCCGTTCGAGGGAATTTTCAAGTACAGCTCGTAATTCTTCGCGGCCTCTGCGGTTTGGCCTTGGGCTTCGAGGGCTTCGGCCAGGCGATAAGTCGCCATCGCGTCGCCCGGCTTGTAGAGGAGCGCTTCGCGATAGCGTTCTTCTGCGGCGTGATAGTTTTTGCGTTTGAAATAGAACTCGCCTACCTCGATGTCTTTCTGCGCCTTGTGCGGATTCCAGGTGTGCATCTCGGTTACGTCGCTCAGGTCACTGTCGGGATGCTTGACGGCATCGTCCTTCGGCGGGGAGATGTCGATCTGCGTTTGCTTGCTTGAGCTCTCGTTGTCGCCGAGCGGCGGTGCCGTCTGCTGATCGTCGTCTGAGCGTGGAAGTGGATCGGAGGCTTGGGGCGCGGGCTGGGCTTTCTCTTGCTTCGATTGGGTGTCTTGCGCTGCTGTGACGCAGCACAGGGTGGAAGAGAGAACTCCCAGCACGAGCAGACGATGGCGGAACTGCATGGGGAAATTGTAGTTCAGTTGTCCACTGGGAGTGTGAGTGCGGGATTCAACATCACTGTCATCCTGAGGCCTGATTTTGGCCGAAGGACCTTCCGGGATGAGCGCAATTCATTGCTCCTTCCCGGCTTTCTGGCGAGGGATTTTCGGCGAAAAGCCAGGAAGCGGCAACTGAACCCGACATATTCCGGGAGGTCCTTCGGCCAAAACGGGGCCTCAGGATGACAGTCATATAAAGCTAGTGCGTTTCGGAAGGTTTGGGCAGAGAAGAGAAACCTAAGCCACGGTCCCACTCTCTAACCTCCACTGTCGCCCGAAACCCCGGCGGCTTCCGAACCCTGGTCGATTGCTCGTACGAGTACGCCAGCTTGATCAGCGTTGGCTCACTCCAGGCGCGGCTGAAGAAGGAGATTCCTACCGGAAGGCCGAAGACAAAGCCCATTGGCACTGTGACGTGGGGATATCCGGCTACTGCGGCCAGTGTGGAAGTGCCGGCGCTGAAGTGGTCGCCGTTAATAGGGTCTGTGGGCCATGCTGGGCCATCGGTGGGTGCGATGAGAGCGTCTAGGCGGAACTTATCCATGGCTGCATCGATTCCTTCCTGGCGGGAGAGACGGCGGCAGTCTGCGATGGCTTTCTGGTATTCCGGGCTTGTGAGATCTCCTTTCTTCTGCGCCTTTTCCATTGACTCTTGACCAAACCAGGCGAGTTCGCGCGGGCGATTCTTCTGGTTGAAGGCAATGATCTCCTCGAGGCTGTGAACGGGCGAGCTGGCGCCCAGCCATGCCAAATAGCGATTGAGATCGGCCTTGAACTCGAAGTGCAGAACTTCGGTTTCGGGCTCATCGAGCTTGTCGATCGAGGCGATTTCGACCGGATCGATGACTTCGGCGCCGGCAGCTTTCAAAGCAGCGAGTGCTTCCTCGAAGACGCGGTCAACATGCATGTTGAAGCCGGCGTACTTGCGCACCACGCCGAGTCGGGAACCGCGCAGCCCGTTGGGATCGAGGAAGCGCGTGTAATCCGCCTGAACATGAGAACGTGCGGCTTCGGTGGCAGGGTCATCGGCGTCAACACCGGCAAGAACGCTGAGCAGAGTTGCGGCATCGGCGAGCGTTCGTGCCATGGGCCCTGCTGTGTCCTGCGTGTGGGAGATGGGGATGATGCCGCTGCGGCTCACGAGTCCGACTGTGGGCTTTATGCCGGCAAGGCCGTTGATGGACGAAGGCGAAACGATTGAGCCATCGGTTTCGGTGCCAACCGCTACGGCGCACAGGTTCGCCGCTGCGGCGGCACCTGATCCGGAGCTTGAGCCGGAGGGATTGCGGTCGAGCGCATAGGGATTGCGGGTTTGGCCTCCGCGTCCGCTCCATCCACTGGTGGAGTGCCGGCCGCGGAAGTTTGCCCATTCGCTGCAGTTTGTCTTGCCCAGGACTACTGCTCCTGCGGCGCGCAGACGGCTTACAACAAACGCGTCTTTCGGGGGACGTGAACCGACTAGCGCCAGCGAGCCCGCGGTAGTCTGCATGCGGTCGGCGGTCGCAATGTTGTCTTTTATCAGGATGGGAATGCCATGCAGCGGGCCTCGCGGACCCTTCGTTTGCCGCTCGCGATCGAGATCGCCCGCAATAGCCAACGCGTCAGGATTCGTTTCAATTACCGAGTTCAGTCCCGGACCAGTCCGGTCTATGGTGTCAATGCGGGACAGGTAGTACTGGGTCAGGTCGTGGGCGATAATTTGGCCGCTGTTGAGGCCCTTCCGCATCGTGTCGAGCGAGATCTCATCCATGACTGTAACTGTGCTGGTTCCAGGGCTTCGCGCCTGGGCCAGTAGCCATTCCGGGAGCACCGCCAGTCCCGCCGCTGCCGCTATGCCGCTCTTCAAAAATCGCCTTCGATCCGCTTGCTTTGGTTCCTCGCTTGTCCATCCAGCCATCGTGCCTCCAACGTTCCCTATTCAGAAGGGGAGGGCAGTTTAGCAGACGCCTTCCTTGGCCCAGGTTGCCGCGCCATGTTGCGAAAATGAAGCGGAATTTCTGCATCTCGACTGCGAAACCTGAGCATCGTATGTATAAGCAGCGATTCGCATTAGCGTCGCCGCAGGCAGGTGTCCTGTGAAACTCTTCGACGGTATCCGTAAGTCCCTGAGGGTTCTCGGAGGCGAGACGGATGCGCTCCGTTTGCCCCTTCATCCCGATGTTCCTAAACCCTGTCGTATCGGACTCGCGCTGGGCGGTGGTTTCGCCCGTGGTTTAGCCCACGTTGGGGTGCTGAAGGCGCTGGAGGAGGCTGGGATCGTCCCAGACTTTATTGCCGGGACCAGCGTAGGGGCGGTAATCGGAGCTGCCTACTGTAGCGGCGTTTCCGCCAAGGAACTCGAAGAGATCGCCTCCATCGTCCGCTTTAAACATTTTGCCCGCTACACTATCTCCCGTTTTGGACTCTGCACTAACGACCGCATGACCGGCTTCCTGCACCGCATCCTGAAAGTCAAGACTTTTGAAGAGCTGCGAATTCCTCTGGCTGTCACTGCTACCGACTTCGTGACCGGCCAACCAATCGTCTTTACCAGCGGCAAATTGATCGATCCGGTGCGGGCGAGCTGTGCTTATCCCGGCGTCTTTCTGCCTGTCAACGTGGAAGGGAAGTTGATGGTCGATGGTCTGCTCGGACACGCCGTGCCGGCGCAACCACTGAAGCAGATGGGCGCGGATCGAGTTGCGGCAATCTTCTTTGGAGCGCACTGGGTGCGGAAGAATCCGCGGCATGTGCTGGAAGTGATTGGACAGTGCTTCTCGATCGCGCAGTCGAACATGTCGTGCCTATGGCAGCAGCACGCCGACTTGCTGGTTGAACCAGACGTAAGCGCGTATAGCTTCGACGATTTTCAGAAAGCGCTTGGGATCGTGAACGTGGGCTACGAGGCCGGACTGAAGGCGCTGCCGACTTTCCGTGCGTGGGCTGCCGAGCGCGAGGCGTATGAAGAGTACGTGAGCGAGGCGGAAGCTGCGAAGCCCGGGCTCTCGGGTGTTCCAATTCAGGAACCCGTGGCGTTGGCTTAGGCTGCAGTTGCTTCGTTCAGTCGTGCTTCCAGAACACTCCTAGTCCGGTCATCCTGAGCCCCTCTTTTGGGCGAAGGACCTCCCGCGATGCTTCGATCTTAGTTGCTCCGTCCTGGCTTTTTGCCGGGGATACCTGGCCAAAATGCCACGATGCAGCATTTATGTCCGACACATTCCAGGAGGTCCTTCGCCCAAAAGAGGGCTTAGGATGACCGTGATGAGAGACTCAATAGCCTTGAGAATTCGATGCATTCCTTATCGTGTTCTCGGGATTGTGTAACCGTAAAAAATCGCATCCGCACCCATCCCGTAGTAGTCGGGCATTTTGTAATCGGATAGTTGGATCCCATCCAACGAAGTAGTCATGCGCGTGTGACGAACAAAAGAGAGCGCAGTGAAATGGATGGGAGTTCCCGCACACAAGCGCGAAACGAACCTCCACGAGTCCTTTTGTTCCTCCTTCGTCAGCCCCACCGCGTTGAAGCTAATCATCCCTTCGACGACGGGACTGATAAATGCGGAAGGCTCGGAATTGTCGGAAAGACTCCAGTAATAAGAGGTGATCACGCGAGTCGGCTTATGTTCCGCGGACACTGGGCACGTGCTCTCGGAGGAACTGGTTGTCGCTACCAGAGGGCCGGATCCATAGAGCGGAGCTCGGCATAGGATCATGTTCCGCTCCTGGCCCGCGATTGTGCATAGTCCGAACCGTGGGGCAGGGAACAGCCCATCCTGAGCAATGAGTTGCCACTGTTCGCCGCGCAGAAAGACAGCGAGCGCAAATTCGGTATTGATTTTTACTGGCGCCGACTTTATTCGGTCAAACAGTTCTGTGGGCATTGCGAGGCTGACGGACGCAGGCGAGTCTGGAATGCCTGCTGTGCCCCATTGCGGCTGCCACTTCGTGCGCCAATGATTTCCGTCGGGCAATTCGATATCGATACGCGCACCCTGAATCACGATTACTTCGTTGCTGTTGACCGGCGACGCAAGAAGCGGAATCGCTATGTTTACCTTCTTTGGTGGTTTTGGCGGAGGCGGAGGGACCGGCATCACTGGCTTCTCCGGCTTCGTAGGATTGAGCACAATCTTTACCGGAGTCTCCAACCGAGCCGGGTACGCTCTTGCGATCAGTGCGCTGTAGGGGGTGGCGACTTCGATGAGGAGCGTGAGCACTACTGCGACAACGATGACGCCGCGTGAGACGAGCGTCCAGCGCCGCGCATATTGAATGAGTATGACGGCCGCACATGCCAGCAGAAAAATGATTCCCTGGATCGCACTGGGAATTTCGCTCGCATGCGATAACGCGGACTCAGGCACAAGCGTACTTAGCCATGAGCTTCCGATCCCGTAGAGAACTACGATGAAGCCGAATAGGATCACCCTAACAAAGGTGGAAGTTACCGTTGCGATTACGGCAACCGGAAGAACTAGAAGTGCAAGTAGCGCTGCGTGCATCGACAGCAAACCGCCCAAATAGGGAAGCGCCGCGAATCCGGCAAGCTTGAGCAGAATAAATTGTGCGATCAGCAAGGGAACGTGAATGACGACCAGGACAAAAAGAACCTTCGAGCTGAGGAGCTCTACCCAGCGGTACGGCCGCGTAACCCAGAATTGGCGATCGCCGACCAGCCTCTCGTCCTGAATCGCGCGAATCAGCAATACCCACCAACTCAATATCAATAGAGGCAGTACAAATTGCTGTGTGAGTTGCGAGAAGTATCGTGGCCCAAACATGTTTTCGGGATTCCACTGTTCTTTGACTTGCCAAACATAGATGACAAGAACGCACCATGAAATCGCGATCTCCTTCCAGAAATGCCGGAGATCTTTGCGGAAGATGTGGAGTACCTGATTCATGACGCGACGCTCCTTGGAGACTTCGCGATTGCAAGAAAGATGGATCGCAGAGACATCGGAGTGAAAGTGATGTCGCGCACTCCGTTTCCGAAGACGCTCCTCACTTGCTCCGCTGTGCGCTCGGTATCGAAGCGTGTTTCGATGAAGCGAACCACGGCGGCTGCGTCGCTAAGTTGCAGCCAGGTTGCTGGTGCGCTCGCGGGAAGTGGAGCGGACGTCTCGCGCACGACCTCGACCTCGCGGAAGCGCTGAGTGAGCGAAGCCAGTTCTTCGCTGAACTTCAGCGTTCCCTGATCGAGATATCCCACGTGAGTAGCGAAGTTCTCGATCTCGGCAAGGTCGTGCGAGGAGATCAGCATCGTAGATTCGGCCGCGCGCTCCACCAAGCTCTCGACAAGCTGATCCCGGACGAAAGGATCGAGACCGCTGAAGGGCTCATCGAGAACGATCAAGGCTGGATGAAAGGCCAGGGCGCTGGTCAACGCTGCCTTCATTCGCATACCGCGCGAGAGGTTCTTCAACCTGCGATTGAGTGGGAGGTCAAACTGCCGCATCAAGTCCTGCTCAAGCGTCCGGTCCCACTTTGGATGGAAGGCGGCGACATATCGCAGGAACTGGTCGACGCGCATCCAGTCGGGCAACTCCTGATTTTCGGATACGTAGCCGATGGTCTTGAATGCGTCTCCAGCGATGCTGGTGGAAGGCATTCCCATAACAGTCGCCCGCCCGGCGCTCGCTTGAAAGATGTTCATCAGAATCTTGATCAACGTTGTTTTGCCGGCGCCGTTGGGACCAACCAATGCGTATACAGCGCCGGTGGGAACGTCGAGGTTCAGATTGTGAAGAGCTACGAGCCGTAAAAAGCGTTTGCCGAGTGCTTCAGTTCGAATCGCGCTGGTCATCGTCCGCTGCGCCCTCCCCGGTCTGAATCGCCTCCCAACTTCTTCCAGTGCTGCGAGATTGAATCCTGTACATCGTCCAACGAAATACCCAGCCGCTTTGCGTCTACTACGATCTGCTCGATTTGAGCGCCCAGCAATTCCGTGCGTTGGGCCGCGCTCGACGCCGGCAGCGCCGCTACAACAGTTCCAGTGCCTGGACGGCTCTCCAGCAATCCGGCGGCAATCAGTTGCGTGATCGCCTTATGTGCCGTGTTGGGATTGATCTTGAGTTCGCGGCTAAGAGCACGGACCGAGGGAAATGTATCGCCGGGCAGCATGCGTCCAGAGAGCATGGCTTTGGTAGCGGCATAGACGACTTGCTCGTACAACGGGAGACCAGGCCGAAAGTGGACGCGGAAGGGAATCATTGTCGGCACCGTACTATAACACATAGTACGGCGAAATCGCGCGGGGAACCCGCTGATGCTGAACATGAGGGTGGAAGAGCGATCGAGCCTCTAATTCATGGCTGGTGCCGCTTGAGCCTGCGCTGCACAAGGAGCACCGCTTCCCAGGTGATGAATACGAGTGCCGTGGTGACGAACTTCCATGCAAGAACCGACGGCCACATGCGCTCGAAGTCTGAGCGCCAGTCATACCAGATCAATACAACGGCAGTGGTAATCATGGCCGCGGAGGACCAGCGGCGGAAGCGGGTCGTGAGCTCCTGGCTCATGAGTTTGGGGCTTTCATAAACAGCCAGCGGATCGCCTCCGCGGCCGTTGTGGTCGAAGACGAGGCAGCGCAGCCTGGGACTCCGCTGGATGAGTTGCTTGCAGTGGGCTTCGGCTGCGGGGAGGTCGTCAAAGATCTCGCAGGTGGGTTCCGCGCCGCTTAAAGGAAGCTCCTGGTGGTCGTCTTCAACAAAAACAGCGACCTGAGAATCGCTGAGGAGCGCGCTCCACTCCGGCGGGTTCCGGTTGGGATCGTAGACGCGGACAACTTTCGACATAGTTGTAGATAGAACTTGCGTCATATTAAACAAGGAACCCTCTCATTGCGCCTGGGGCGCACATACCGCACAATGGGCATTCTGGTATGCGACTCCCTCGACCTCTCCTCCTGTTTACTTTTTTCCTCTCACTAGCCCCCCTGCAAGCAGGTTTCGGCGCGACAGCAGTGAAGAGTTCGAGGGCTCAGAAGAAAGCCGCTGTGCCATCCAGCGCAGGGGTGCAATTCAAAACGCTCGACAGTGTGATCCAGGACGCGATCGAGGATCGGCAATGTCCGGGCGCTGTGGTCGTCGTCGGGCATCACGGAAGAGTCGTTTACAAGAAGGCTTATGGTATGCGCTCGCTTGAGCCGAAGCGCGAGGCGATGACGCTGGACACGATCTTTGACGTGGCATCACTGACCAAGGTAGTAGCGACTACTCCCGCGGTGCTGCGCCTGCTCGAGTTGGGGCAGATCCGGTTGAATGATCCCGTCGCGACCTATTTGCCCGAGTTTGCCCAGAACGGGAAGCAGGATGTCACGATCCGCCAGTTACTGACGCACTACTCCGGATTGCCTGAGGATTTAGATCTGAAGGTACCGTGGTCTGGCGCCGAAACGGCACGGCAAATGGCATTTGCGTCGAAGCTGGTGACGCCTCCGGGGGCGGTATTTCGCTATAGCGACATCAACTTCGAAGTCCTTGGCTTTCTGGTGGAGCAAGTGGCAAAGATGCCGCTCGACAAATATGCAGATGCGTTTGTCTTCCAGCCGCTGGGAATGAAGGAGACGCGATTCCTGCCTCCGCCGCAGTGGAGGCGTCGCATCGCGCCTACTGAATACGACGAGCAGAATCAGATGTTGCGGGGCGTTGTTCATGATCCCACAGCGCGCCGCATGGGCGGCGTCGCGGGACATGCCGGCTTGTTCTCGACGGCAACCGATCTTTCGAAGTATGCGCAGGCGTTGCTCGACGAAATCAACGCCAAGTCCTCACGAAAACCATTTCTGAAGGCTCTGACTGTGAGCAAGGCGGCGCGTCCGCAGCAGCCACCGGATGCGACGAGTCTGCGCGGGTTGGGGTGGGACATCGATTCTGCTTTTTCATCGAATCGCGGTGAACTGTTGCCGCTGGGCTCGTTCGGGCACACCGGATTCACAGGCACGTCGATGTGGGTTGATCCCTATACCGAGACGTATGTGATTCTGCTGACGAACGCGGTGCACCCCCGTGGCGGACATTCCGTGGTTGCGCTTCGCAGCAAGGTTGCCAACGTTGTGGCTGGTGCGCTCGACTTAGGGAAAGAAATTCACGACAAGAATCCGCTGCTGGCGATTACTGGATATAACGAAGCCGCGGCCGGAAGCCGGCGCATGGCTTATCGCAACGCGACAGTGTTAACTGGTATCGACGTATTGCAGGCAACTCACTTTGAAGCGCTCAAGCCGGCTGCCGAAGGCGCGGCTCCACGCAAGATTGGGATTCTGACAAATCAGAACGGCGTTGACTCGAGTGGTCGCCGGACGATCGACATCCTTAATTCCGTTTCAGGATTGAAGGTGACGGCTCTGTTCAGTCCTGAACACGGCGCGGCCGGCCTGCTCGATACTACCCAGGTTGGGAATACCACCGATGCGGCGACTGGCATTCCGGTGTACAGCGTATACGGCGATACGGATGCAAAGCGGCGTCCGGATGTCGAGCAGCTCAAGCAAATTGACGCAGTCGTGATCGACATTCAGGACATCGGAGTTCGCTTCTGGACCTATGAAGCCACGATGGGGTACTTTCTCGAAGCGGCGGCGCAGGCTGGAATTGAAGTAGTCGTACTCGACCGTCCCAATCCCATTACGGGATCAGTGGTTTCGGGTCCGATAGCCGATGCCGACAAGCTACTCTTTACCTCCTACTACACAATTCCGCTGCGGCACGGCATGACATTGGGCGAGCTCGCGCGCCTCTTCAACGGCGAGAAGAATCTTGGGGCGAAGCTCACAGTTGTGAATATGCAGGGATGGCAGCGCGGGGATTGGTTCGACTCAACCGGACAAGTATGGGTGAATCCGTCGCCGAACATGCGCAGTTTGAACGAAGCAACGCTGTATCCGGGCGTGGCGATGGTCGAAGGCTCGAATGTCTCGGTCGGACGCGGCACAGACACTCCATTCGAAATGCTTGGCGCTCCCTGGATCAAGTCGCAGGAATTGGCTTCTTATTTGAATAACCGGCACGTCTCTGGAGTACGTTTTATTCCAACTACATTCACTCCGCAGTCTGCGGTATACGCCAATCAACAGTGTGGGGGCGTGAACATCATCGTCACGAATCGGCTGGCGCTCGATTCCACGGAGATGGGGCTGGAAATTGCGACAGCCTTGCACAAGCTTTATCCCAATGACTTCAAGTTGGACAGAATCGCTCGATTGGTAGCGAACCAACAGACGATGGACGATTTAAATGCAGGCGTGGATCCACGCTTCATTTCATCGAAGTGGAATGAAGCGCTGGAAGCGTTCTTGCCCATGCGTGACAAATATCTGCTCTACAAGTAACCGGCTGCGGACCGCAAGTCTGCCCAGAGTGTCACTCCCCTTCGTAATCTCTGAAGTAAACCACAGCGCTGCTACTCTCTGTGGAAACCCCTGATCTGGGCGTGTTTCTCGCAGGTAGTACCGCTCGCCGCCCATGGGCATCTCCATCGAGAAACCGGTGATGAGCGAAGAAAAGCAACCGACAACGGAACAGCAGCACGCAGTGCGGCAGCAGGCGGAGCAGCAAGAGTCGGAGGACATCTATCGCGACCTGGACGCGCTCTCCTCTCGCGATTGGCAGCTCTGGTCGATCTGCGCTCTGGTGATTGTAGTGATTGCGATTGGACTGGCGGCGTTTCTCGTGCCGAATCTGGTCTGGGCCGGCATACATACCGATCCCCGGTATGTGCCTCAGCTCTTCTTCGGACTCATCACGCTCATCATCTTGTTCAACATTCACATTCTCGAGCAAAAGCGGAAACTTAATCGTACGCGCGCCCACTTGTTGCGCGAGCTGATGGAGTCGGCCAAAGCGAGGGAGACGGCGCTCGTCGATCCCCTTACGGGAGTTTTCAACCGACGCTTTATGGAGGAGATTTTTCCGCGCGAGATCAGCAAGGCGATGCGCAGTGGAACGGACCTATCGCTGATCATCCTCGATGTCGACGGGTTCAAAGATATCAATACCAAGTTCGGGCACTTTGGCGGCGATCAGTATCTGCGCGATGTTGCGACCTTGCTGAAGAAGACATTTCGTGGCTCCGACACGGTTCTGCGTCTGGGTGGAGACGAGTTCCTGATCATTCTTCCCGAGACCTCGAACAAGCAGGCGGTGCGCGCAGCCGAACGCCTCACGTGGGAGACGCGGTGGTGGAATCAGGCCGGGCATGCCAAGTATGAGCTGTCGTTTAGCTGTGGAGTCGCGACTTACCGCAAGGGCATGGACATGAAAGAGGTACTCGACACTGCGGACAAAGACATGTATCGAGTAAAGCTGGAACGGCAAGCCCTGCAGCCGCCAGCCGCCTCGGATTCGTGGCCGATCGAAGAAGGTGACGAGAAGCTCGCGCACACGGCGAAGAAGGACGAGGTTCACTAACGGCACCCGCGTCCGAGTAACAACTTTGCATCCGAAGCAGCCAGACAGGTTCTTGGATCACCAATCGTACTTCTAACTCTGAAAAATGATGAAAAAAGTCTTATTCGCCTGTTTGATAACCAGTCTCCTCTTTGGAGAGAACAGGGCTCATGATGTGAGCGCCGTCGAAAAGCCTCTCTCGTCGAAAGCAAACTTTAAGATTCTTGGATTTGAGATCGAGAAATCCTCTCTTAAAGAAATCCGTTCCAAGCTCGGAAACGCTCGCAGATTTGAGACTTCCCATAACGAAGAAGTCGAAGAAAGTATCTGCTACGTTTCAGCCATCGACAATCTGACAGTAATTGAATTCAGAACTGGTTTGCCAGGTGGTTGGAAGGATCTGATCGGCTTCAGAGTCAGTACGTTGGAGTATGAACCTCTACGATCGAAATGTTCGAAGTCACCGGTTCTTGATTCGATTATCACTGAGAGCGGGCTGAAACTTTGGATGGCAAAGACTGACATTATTGCGAGGTTTGGGAAACCCATATCGAGTTCTGAAGAGGAATTGATATATCGCTCGGAAGAGACCCGAAAACCGACTCCAGAAGAACTAAAAGCCTACAAGAAGGCCACTCCGAGCATGAAGCCGGAGAATATTGAGATTCCCGTTATAACTCTCATGGAGTTTCACTTCGTTTCCTCGAAGCTGGTTTCTTTCAGCATTTATCACACCGAAACCACATAGCCCGAGATGCTCCTTCGTAACTAATTGAATTGCGTAAGATCATTGCGGAACCCACAGAAGAACAGGCACTTAGGTACCCTTGTTGCCTCGGATACTCCACGTCAATATTCAGGTTACAGGTCGAAAATCCGCTCGATTTGGAGTTCTCCCAATGCGACGTTTCATTTCTCCCCTGATGATCCTGGCGCTGATGGTTTCTTGCTCCCGCCTGGCGAGTGCAGGCGTTTCCAGCAAGGTTATCGATCGCTTCGAGCGCTCCGGACAGGTGATGCAGGAGATGATCGACGCACCCGACAAGGGCATTCCCAAGGGCATGCTCGATCACGCTCGCTGCGTGGCCGTGGTGCCTTCACTCAAGAAAGGTGGTTTCGGCCTCGGGGCACGATTTGGGCATGGCTTTGTGACGTGCCGGAGGGGAATGACTGGCTCATGGGGCCCCGTATCGTCATTCAAGATTGCGGGCGGAACCTTCGGATTTCAGATTGGACTGGAGTCAGTCGACGTCGTTCTCCTTTTTGTGAATCAGCGGGGAGTTGAAAGGCTATTGGAGGACGAGTTTGCGCTGGGCGGTGACGCCTCAGTCTCCGCTGGTCCAGTAGGACGAACAGCCGAGGCGGGAACCGACATATCGCTTCGTTCAGAGATCTATTCTTATGCGCGTTCACGCGGATTGTTCGCGGGGGTCTCGCTGGACGGCGCGCGCATGTACCATGACGGAGATGTAAACAAGGACCTATATGGTCGTGAGATCAAGGTGAAGGATATCCTCATCACGCCCAAGGTCGGCATGCCGGCCCACGCGGCACATCTGATTGGAGTGCTCAACAAGTGCTCTCCACGGGCACCGTACGTGAAGAAGTAGAGCTTGCTCCAAATCACATAGGTTTTGTGGCACAGCCGCCCTCAGCTGTGTTTCCCAAGCTCCCCTAAATCATGACGTTTGTACTATTCCGTGCCGCGTTTCGCGGCACGGATCGAATTGAGCCCGGCAGCAGCTGCCGGGCAAGATGATTTTCGCTGATCGAGCCCCACAGGGGCGGCACCGTTCGAATGTGTCGCCGTTCCGGGGCTCAAATCAAATCTATCCGCCCCGGCACGTTGTGCCGGGCTCACATCTCAACGTGCCGCGAGACGCGGCACGAACGGCGCATCTCGTGTTACGCCCACCATAGGCCAAGGTTCAGTCTGGGTGGAGCCACAGCCGGCTGTGCCACAGGGTAAATCTCAGCCTGTTAACTAAGTAGGTGCCATCTCCGCCTCCCACTGCTTCGCAGACTCAGTTCTCCCTCATAAAATCCCGCCCTATGTCGCAGTCACAGGACAATTCCAGTAGACGCTGCGCGGTGTGTCGCGGCGAAGGCCGCCGACGAGATGGAGATCTATGCCGCGGGTGCGATGGTGCCGGGAAGATTCCTGCCAAGAAGGTACGATCGGTCGGACCTTATCCGCCTAACACTCGGGTCATTGTGCAGTGGAAGAGGGCTTCGGGCCTAGTTCACTAAGCGACA
>DATMPC010000105.1 GCA_035567895.1 Terriglobales bacterium
GCGCCAGTGAAGATACCCGACGATGAGACCTCCGGCGATGGGTCCGAGCATGGGCGCCACTAGGGCTGGTATAGAAACAAAGCTCATGGTGCGCAGAAGATCTGACTTGGCAAATGTTCGCACCAGGGTGAGCCGGCCCACCGGCACCATCATCGCGCCGCCGCAACCTTGCAGGATGCGACAGGCAACCAGCAAGTGGATGTTGCTTGATATTCCGCATAGAAAGGACCCGAGAGTGAATAGACCAATCGCAGATGCGAATACACGACGGGTTCCGAACCGGTCCGCCATCCAGCCACTGATTGGGATGAAGACCGCTAGGCTGAGCGTATAGCTCGCCAGCACCGCCTTCATGCTAAGGGGAGCGACGCCGAGGGCGGAAGAAATCGCGGGAACGGCCGTATTGAGAATCGTTGTATCCAGCGACTCCATAAAAAAGGCGACAGCAACGAGCCACGGTAGGAGCCGTTTGGAGGCCTCTGAGGGATCGGATGAAGATGGAGGCGCGATCAACGGGCCGGCTCGGTTCATATGTAGGAAACGGCGGGAGGCTTCTTCACCTCGAACATGTTAGCGGATGTGTCCGACCCATGGTTTCTTATGTACGGGGTTCCGCTAATAGCTAACCCCGGTTAGTCGGACAACTGGAAGCTATCCAGAAACGGGCTTCTCGGAAGTTGGCCGGATTTGTACCGGGAAGCCGGGCTTATGGGAAGTGATCACGATTGGTTCCGGTTGACGAGCAATTCGGGCACAACCCCGATACGGCCGCTAGATAGCACCTTGGCTCTCGTCGAGGCCGGGGGGCTACAGCGGCAGGCCCATGCGTCGCAGCAGGTCGGCGTAGCGAGGGTCGGAACGCAAGCCATCAAAATCATGCTCGGCTTTGATCCAAGTCAGCCAGATGTCGCGCTCTGCATACGCTTTGTCCAGATAGCGGAAGGCCTGCGTTTTATCACCCACGAGCGCATAGTAGTCGGCGATGCCGTAGGGAGAGACATATTCCCGATTTGAGCGTTCGATGTCACGATCCAACGTCTTCTTCCAATAACCTTTCCATCCCTTTGTCTGATAAGCCGCGTGCAGCGATTTGACCCAGTTTGGGCTGGTGCCTTCGAGGGCCATCATCTTCTCATATTGGGCCAAAGCTTCTTGCGGCATTCCCTTGTGGCGGTACGCCTCGCCCAGAAAAAGAATCGCGTCATGGTAGTTGGGGTTAATCCGCAGTGCCTTGTGTTCCTGCTCGATTGCCAGATCGTACTGTCCGGTGGCCAGATAGTAATATCCGAGATGATTGTTGGCTGCCACCGAGAGAGGGTCCAGCCTGAGATAGAGTTCGCTCTCCCTCCGAGATTCTTCGCTCCGGCCCATGTAAAGGACGAAGTGCGAGTACATATGGTGCGCGAGCGTGTCGCCGGGGTTCAGATCGATGGCTCGCTGGAATTCTTTTTCCGCTCCGGCCCAGTCCCAGTCCCCCAGGAACTTCACCTGGGCCAGCGCGGCATGGGCGTCGCTCAAGGTGTCGTCCAGTCGTAGGGCCTTCAGGGCGGCGGCGCGAGCTAACGGAATGGCCATCTTTGGATCCAAGTTGGGATTCCCAAAAACGTACGTATCGGCCAGCCCGGCGTAGGCCGGCGCGTAGTTCGGGTACTCGGCAATCGCTTCCTGAAAATTTTTGCGGGCCAGCGACACCGCGTCCGGCGTCCAGTTTTCGAAGGAGAGGCGTCCCCGGATGTATAGCCGATAAGCTTCGGGGTCAACGGGCTCGACGCGGGCCAGCCGGGCTCTTTCCTCTGGTGTCAGCTTGATTTTGATCTGGTCGGCGATGGCTTTCGCCACATCGCGCTGCAAGGCCAGCACGTCGGGAAGTTCGCGCTCGTAGCTCTCGGCCCAAAGATGCTCCTCCGGCGCCGCCCTGACTAATTGGGCCCGGATCCGCACCTTGTTTGTGGACCGCCCGACCGAGCCTTCCACTACCGCGTCTACATTAAGTTCCCGGGCAATCTCGGGTACCGTCTTGCGGGTGCCTTTGTAGTGCGCGGTCGACGTCCGGGAAATGACGCGCAGACTAGAGATCGAGGCCAAGTCCGTAATCAGTTCGTCCGTCATTCCATCTGCGAAATACTCCTGCCCCGGATCGCCAGAGAGGTTCTCCAGGGGTAGCACAGCCAGCGATGTGATGTGCAACGGACTTGTCGCCCGCCTCTTCTCCCAGGTCCAAATCCATGTACCCAGCAAGGCCACAACCAACGCAAACACGAAGAACTTGCCGAAGGGGCTCCTGGCTTTGAATCGCCCGGCCATTGCGGCCTCTTCCGGCTCCGTTTCAGTTAGTGCGTTTGGATTCTCGGTGCCGGAACCGCGTTCCCGGCCCTTGACTTCCGTGACCGGAGCCACAAACCGGTAGCCCCGACGGGGTACTGTTTCCACAAAGCGTGGACTCTCGGCGGAATCTCCCAGAGCCTCACGCAGCCGGTTGATGGCGGCATTGACGCTGTTATCGACGTCCACGAAAGTATCTGCCGGCCACAGCTGTTGCCGCAGTTGCTCCCGGGTAACGATCTCGCCGGCATGTTCCAGGAGAAATGCCAGGATCTGAAACGGCTGCTCCTGGAGCTTGATCTGCATCCCCTGCTTGCGGAGCTCGCGGGCATGTGTGTCCACTTCGAAGACTCCAAATCGGAACACACGCGCTGTTATGGGTGACAGCACCGGCCAAGAACCTCTTCATTTTTGGGGGGCAGCCAAGTTTATCCCAACTTGGAGATTTCGAGTGCGTGTAATGCCGCTTTGCAAGCTCCTGCCGGCAAAGAAGTTGACGCGTAAGAAACATTCAATTTCCAGACTATGGACGCTAGTCGGCCTTCAAGCGCACGGTCGCAAGCGTTGCTGGCGAACTCGGGCTGGGATGGAGGGTCTATGAAAACCAGTTACGCGATCAAGAAACGAGCCACTCAAACGTGGCAATGGGGCGTCCTTTGGCTATTTGCGCTTTGCCTGATGCTGAATACAGCCTCCGTCGCGCAGGACGCCGTCACGGAATGGAATCTTAACGCTGAAAAGGCGGTCCTCTCCAGTGCCATTAACTCAGACGCAGTGAGCACGGCGCGCGTCTATGTGCTGATGCACGCCGCCATCTTCGATGCCGTCAACGGCATTGAGCGGCGCTACACACCCTATCATGTGGACGTCGCAGCCCCACGCGGGGCTTCGCGGCGCGCAGCGGCCATCGAAGCCGCTTACACCACGTTGGTGGCTCTCTTCCCATCGCAAAAATCGACGCTGGATGCGGAGCTGGCATCCTCGCTGAATTCCCTTTCGGCTGATGATGAAGATTCGCAAGACAGCGAATCGATTGCTCGGGGGCTAGCTTGGGGGCAGCAAGTTGCCAACGACATTCTGGCCTGGCGCAGCGACGACGGATTCAACAAAGCATTGCCCCCGGTTACTGGGGGACTGGCGCCAGGACAATGGCGGCCAACTCCGCCCGCTTTCCAGTCTATGGCCCTCCCGCAAGTTGCGACCATGTTGCCATACGCGATTGCGTCACCATCACAGTTCCGTCCGGCGGGGCCTCCGGCCTTGAACAGCGCGCAATATGCGGCCAATTTCAACGAGACCAAGACGCTGGGAAGCGCCACCAGCTCGAGCCGAACAGCGGAACAGACGCTGATCGCGCGTTATTGGGCCGGAAACGCCTCCGTCTCCTGGAACCGCGTGGCCTCGTCGCTAGCCATCGCCCACCACACGACGCTGTCGGAAAATTCGCGCTTATTCGCGCTGATGAATCTTGCCTTGGGCGACGCGACCGTCGCCGGGTGGGATTCCAAGCTCCACTTTTTGTCGTGGCGGCCGGTCACTGCCATTCCTCTTGCAGATAGCCTCAACCCGGATACCGCGGCAGATCCTAATTGGAAGCCCCTGTTGAACACCCCCCGCCATCCCGAGTACGTTTCCGCGCATTTGATTTTCAGCTCGGCTTCGGCGGGTGTGCTAGCGATCTACTTTGGCGACGACACGACCTTTTCTCTCGAAGCTGTCAGCCTGCCCGGAGTGTTCCGGACTTACAACAGCTTCTCTTCTGCGCTGGACGAAGTCACGCTGGCCCGAATTTACGCCGGCATTCATTTCCGCTCGGCCTGCGTGGATGGCAGGACCATAGGGACAGCGATCGCCCAGTATGTGACCGAGCATGTAGCTCAAGCGGACCATGGAGAAAAACGGGGACAAGTGAAACACGATCATCCTGAAGGCGAAGGCCTAAGTGTTGAGAACGCAGACCCGGATAATTGATACCCAACCTTTGATACCCAACCTTGAAGTTCGAGCAGGATGAGCGAGCCCCAAACGATGGTCCACAGGAAGCAGGCCTCCGAACTTAGCGAATGGTTACCTAAGAGAACCCTGTGGAGGGTAAAACAATGAAAGCAAGATTGCTTATTTATACGCTGTTGAGTGTTGTCCTCTTACATGGATGGTCAGGCGCCAGGGCGCAAACCTACACGGTTACCGACTTCGGCACGCTTGGCGGTACGAAGAGTCAGGCCAACGATATCAACAATCGCAGTCAGGTCGTGGGCAATTCGACCCTCCCTGGGGACACCGTTAGTCGCGCCTTCCTATGGCAAGACGGCGTGCTGGGCGACCTCGGTTCGCTCGGCGGCACGTTCACCACTGCCAACGCGATCAATAATCGCGGCGAAGCCGTTGGAGCATCAGAAACAACCGGCAATACGGCGCGTCATGCGGTTCTGTTCCGCGATGGCGAAACGGTAGATCTCGGCGCACTTCCTGGCAGCCAGTTCGGCACGGCCTTCGGCATTAGCCAGCGTGGCGAAATCTTTGGTGGTTCGACCATCACAGGTAGGGGTCCGTTCTTTCACGCAGTCCAATACAAGGATGGTGAGGTGGTTGACCTCGGCACGCTCGGCGGGCCAAGCAGCTTCGCTGGGTACGCGAATCATCATGGCCAATCGGCTGGAAGAGCGGACATTCCGAGTGGATCCTCGCGAGCGGTTATCTTCGGCGACGGGACGATCACGGATCTCGGAACGCTCCCGGGTGGCACATCTAGCACTGCGAGAGCCATCAACAATCGCGGCCAAGTTTCCGGGATATCGGATACCGCCAACGGCGAGCTTCATGCGTTCCTCTTAAGCGACGGCGTGATGACCGACCTCGGAACGCTCGGAGGCAAATTTAGCGATCCCTTCGGCCATTCGATCAACAATCGCGGTGAAGTTGTTGGCAAGTCGACCACCGCCAGCGGTCAAATGCACGCTTTCCTCTTCGCCGATGGCGTGTTGCGAGACCTCAATGACCTGATTCCCGCGGACTCCGGCTGGGTCCTGACCGCGGCTCAGGCAATAAATGATCATGGGCACATCGTCGGTTTTGGCGCCATCAACGGCCAACCCATGCCTTTCTTCTGACGCCTGATGACGATGACTGAAAGGAGCGAACATGAAGACGAAACACAAGATTCCACTCTGCGTTCATGATCTGGACTTCGGCTTTTCTCACGCTGGCTCTCGTCGATAGATACGCAAGCCGTGGTTTGCTACCCGGCACATAGACGTAAATCACACGCCCCCTAGAAGGGGCTCATTTGGCATTTTGTTTCGGGCCGCTCGCGATCACTCCCGTATCGTCGGCAACCCGGAAACTATCCAGAAACGGGCTTGTGGGAAGTTCTGGGAGGATGGTCGGCTACACGGAAGTTGGAATGTTCTCGTCCTTAGGCGGTTGGCCCACTCTTGTCCCGTTTCGGTTCCCGCATCGGACTTCCCGACATTTCATAAGTGCCATAATGGAAAACGAACAAAGCCTGGGCCGCCCGCCCGGTTGCCACTAGGGAACGGGGACAACGCTTGAATTCTACCTGCATCATCAGCGCACCCTTTTAAAAATCGCAAGACGGTGCGGCACCCGGCCGTCTTCCGCTCCAGACACTGTCATCCCTCACTCCGCAGCGAAGCCGTTTCTCGCGTCGATAATTTCAAGGCGGAGTGGGGGATCTGCTGTTTGTCGGTCGGGGAGCTCACAAAAGCAGATCCCCCGCGCAAAAAGCGCGCGAGGGATGACAGTGCATAAGGAGCGCCATCCCCCTGTCTCCCGGCTCCTGTGAAACACACTGTTCATGCAACCGTGATGCTGCAGAAATGATTCGGGCTTAGCTTCTTCTCGGTTACAAAACTCAGTTTCCCCAAGGAGAAGTGACGATGTCAAAGAAGTTAGCTTCAGTGTCTCTGCTTGGCATGCTGCTTGCTGTTCCGCTTGCTTTCGCCGTAGACGGTGATCGGGACGATGATCGTTCGAAGCACCTCAATGATCGTAAAGGGATTCGCCACGTGTTGCTCATCAGCATCGACGGCATGCACGCAGTGGATTACCAGAATTGCACCAAGGGTGGCTATTGTCCGAATTTGGCGGCGCTCGGCAAAACGGGCGTGAGCTACACAAACACGTCCACTTCCAAGCCGTCAGATTCGTTTCCTGGATTGATGGCGCTGGTCACGGGCGGCACACCGCGTCTGGTGGGTGCTTATTATGACGTTGCTTACGACCGCGTTCTCGCCCCACCGGCTACTACCACTGGAAACGGCAATCTCGCCGGACCCTGTGTTCCCGGCGTGCCCAACGGTACCACCACGGAATATGAAGAAGGCAACGATATCGATCAGAGCCTGCTGAACGGCGGCGCACCCGGAGCCAGCCTGATTGATGGTGGCGTAAATTCTCTCGATCCCACCACATTCCCACGGGATCCGTTTGCCGGATGCTCCCCGGTTTACCCGTGGAATTTCATCCGCGCGAACACGATCTACGGTGTGATCCATAAAGCCGGCGGCTACACCGCCTGGTCGGACAAGCATGCCGTTTATGCAGCGGTTTCGGGACCGACTGGCACCTCTGTCCCCAGCAATGTCGATGATTACTATGCTCCCGACGTCAACTCCAACATTATCGGGCTCTCCGGCTTGACCACAGCCGACGGCCTTGTCTGTTCCGTCGGCGGAAATGCTCCCGACAACAACGGCGGCGCCTGGACCGACAGCTTCCAGAACATCCGCTGCTACGACCAGCTCAAGGTGAACGCCACCCTTCATCAGATCGATGGCAAGACCCACCTTGGCGACAAGAATGCTCCTGTACCGAATATTCTGGGCATGAACTTCCAGGCAGTAAGCGTCGCGCAAAAGCTAATCGAAACCGTCGGTGGAGTGAAGGTGTTCGGCGGCTACCTTGATGCGGCTGCCACTCCCAGTCCCAGTCTCAAGACCAACATTACCTTCGTGGACGATGCCATCGGACAGATGACATCGGAACTGAAAAAGCAAGGGCTGTTGGAGAGCACGTTGTTCATCGTTACGGCCAAGCACGGCCAATCGCCCATCGATCCAACCAAGTTCCAGGAACTCGGCAAGGGCATCACCACTACTCCGGCCACTCTCCTGGCCAACGCGGGATTTTTTCCGCCTCCGCCGATTGGAGGTCAATCGGAGAATCCCAATACGCCAGGTGCAATCGGGCCAACCGAGGACGATATATCCCTGATGTGGCTGGGTACCGGCGCCGATACGAAGGCTGCAGTGGCCCTGCTGCAAGCGAATAGCAGCGCTATTCAGGCCGGCACGATCTTCTCTGGAGACTCATTAGAAGATATGTTCGACAAGCCCGGAATTCCCCCATTCGGCGATCCGCGCACGCCCGACATTATCGTGCAACCGGTCCCCGGCGTGATTTATACCGGGAGTCACAAGAAGCAGGAAGAACACGGAGGGTTTGCTCATGACGACACCAACGTGATGATCCTGCTATCCAATCCCAATTTGGGACCGAAGACGGTGAGCACGTTCGTGGAAACCAGACAGGTTGCTCCTACCATCCTGAAAGCGCTCGGCCTTAATCCCAATCGCCTGGACGCAGTGCGGAAGGAAGGTACGGAGGTCCTACCGGGTGTGGAGTTTTAATTTCAGATAGTCCGCTTCCTGTCATTCAGAGGACGGGTGACCCAGCTTCTCTCCGCAGGCCACCCGTCCGATCTGAGCATCGGCGCATACAGAACCACCTGCCGTCGCGGATGGTACAGTTGGTGTTGGGCCGCCCGCCACTCGTCCACAAATAGATCAGGGTATTCTTGTACTGCTACTACCTTTTTGTGCAGCCCTGATTATTCTTGCCTTGGACGCAAGTGGTGCCACCGGGCCCTTGGGCTACGCCTTTTCCATTCTTGGTCTTGGCTTTGGCACCGTTGGCGGTTTGAGTAGTTGTTACTCCGTTTTGATTCTTCTGGGCGACAGCAGCATTGCCCGTCCTCGGGTTGACGGCAGCGGCAGTCTGGCCATTCTTGCAAACCGTCTCACCGCGCCGGTTCTTGACGCAATCTTGAGAAGCTTGAGCAACGGTGCTCAAAGCAAGAAACACACACCCGATCAACACCAAACTTTTCATTTGCATCCTCATTTATTAAGGTTCTGTTCGACTAGACCGACGTGTCAAAAACGGTCTCCTGCCTCCGGCGGTGATTGAGGAACTCAATACTCACAATAATCTGCACTTACAATAAGTTGCGATTCGGCGTCACGCTACTGGCAGAAAGGGCAGCAGGCGCACACAAGTCGAGCTTCACTATGGGATATCTGATTGGGTTGATATTGGCCTTGACGGTGGCTGGCCTAGCCGCCGTTGTGGGCTTTGACCGCAAGCGTGTGTTCTATCCGACGCTGCTCATCGTAATTGCCTCATACGATGCGTTGTTTGCCGTGATGGGAGCCTCGTACTCCGCAATCTGGAAGCCCAGCGGGCAGGCAGAAGCGCGGTCCATCCACTTCGGTATCCTTCCTTCAAGAAGCGCTTATCATGAAGTAGAAAAGGATCTGCTTGCTTATGCTCTCCCGCTTGCTATGTAGTGCTGTGACTCTGGGAGTCACGGTTTCTCTTCTCTCCTGCACTGCCAATGCGGCTCCGAAAGCGCCGATTCCTGCGCCGACAGCCGACGCTTCGCTCACCGCGACTTCGGGCAAGCAGAGAGCGGTATTCTCTGGCGGCTGTTTTTGGGGAACTCAGTCGGTATTCCAAAGGGTGAAGGGCGTAATCAAGACAACGGCAGGATATGCCGGCGGCTCCGCATCGACCGCCACGTACGATCAGGTGACGACGGAGACAACCGGGCATGCCGAATCGGTGGAGGTTCAATACGATCCATCCAAGATCACTTATGGACAGTTGCTGCGTATCTTCTTTTCTGTGGCTCACGATCCCACGCAGCTCAACCGGCAGGGACCGGATGTGGGCACGTCGTATCGTTCCGCAATCTTTTATGCGAATGACGAGCAGCGGCGCATTGCTACCGCTTACATCGCGCAACTGGATGCTGCCAAGGTTTTTCCGAAGCCGATTGTCACCCAGGTGACGCCGCTGAAGGGCTTCTACCGCGCCGAGGACTACCACCAGGACTATGCGCTCCATCATCCTGACAATCCCTACATACTCGTCTGTGATCGTCCCAAGATCGGCGAGTTGAAAGAACAGTTTCCTGATTTGTTTGTGGAGTACAAGGGACATTGATCGGGGGCCGGGTTTTCACCACGGAGGCACGGAGTACACGGAGGGAGATTAAGAACAGGGGAGGACGGTCTGTGCGGGCGGTGGGGAGAACGTCTTGTTCCTTGATACTGGTGCTGCGCCCCAAAGACGGCTTTCCGGCGCCCCTTCGTGACCGGAAAGCGAGACTCAATCCGTGCGCCCAGTAGCAGAAGACAAAAGTGGCGTCATCAGGAACCCAGTTCGGCGATCTGGCGGTCTAGTTCAGCTAGCGCTTTCTCCAACATCTGGCGATGAGCTGGGTTGGTGGCCGAGTTGAGTTGCGATTGGACGCTCGTTCGGGATAGCAAGAGGCCGTCGAGTTTGCGCCGTCCCTCCATCTCCTCTGGGGTAAGGATTTGATTTTGGGCAGGCTCGCGTCTGGCTTCGGACTGTTGCTCTTCTACCGATTTGCTTTCAAAACCTCGTGCCATAAAAGCTCCTATTGGGGGAACTCCCGGCATTCGGTTCTACGTGCAGCCGAAGACGCAGCCCGCTGTGGCGGGCGTCTACCGAGAACCTACTTAATCTGAACTGTGAGAAGCTGCGCGCCTGAGACTACGTAGTCCATCGGCGTGGAAGTTTCGTCTACGGCGGACTCTCCGCTTACATACATGTCCTGGCCGCCGCGCATGCCCTGCATTACGTTCATCACCGACAGGGGAAGCGTCGGCATCACTTTGTCTTCAACCATCGCTTCGGGATTCGCCTCGAGAAGCGAGACGTACAGGTTGTTGTTGGCGTGCTCTTTATTGAGCAGATCGATGGTGGATCCGAGCTGCAGGGTGCGTCCGAAGGCGGAGGGTAACTTGCGGCTGCGGTCCAGTGTCTCGCTGTCGCTAACCAGAATTCGCAGTTGGCCTTTGGGTACGGACGTTGGAATCTTCACCGGAATCTGGCGAACGATGGGATCGCCGCGATACGGACGCAGTACGGCTTCGATAGTGATCTCATCCCCCGGACGCGCCTCAGTGACATCGGTGCGTGCGGTTTCCAGGCGCGCTGTGCGGCGTTCCGGAGTCACGTCGAAATTGAGATTCACGCCTTGGATTCCCGGTGTGGTGTAGGGGTTCTCGAAGATGCGTCCGAAGTGATCCCCAAGATTGAGCGCAGCGAGCACGGAACTGGGAGCGACGTCGCTCGAGCTGAACATGTTGTGCATGTGCACTGAGGGGAAACCGTTCACCGCGATGTCGCCATTCATGCGGTAAGTGACCTGATCGCCGTACTGATTCTGCGACTGCAGCGCCTGGTAAACCGCAGTCATCATGATCAGCGGCGTGAGTTTCGCGTTGTTCAGCACTGAAAAGTTCATCTGCTTCGGTTTACTGCCGCCATGAATCGTGACCGTTACGGGAATCATCTTCGAGGCTTCGCCGAAGCGTCCGAGGATTCCGCTGTGTCGGTCCTGGACGAAGGTGCCTACCTCGTCGGTAGTGTTGACGATCTTGTACGCGTAGTAGGGCGAGGCCAGCGTCGCGATCACATTGGCCTTAGTCATCGGCATGTCGACCATGCCGTACTGGGTGAGTGGATGTCCGCAGGCGAGCAGCCTCTGGGGATCGATATATGTAACTGTGCACGTCGCAGCGATATCGAGGTCGCCGCTCACGAGCACAGCGCTCACCGCCGAGCCGGGCTCGATGGGCTCAGGCTGGTGCTCGTTTGTTGCCGATCCCACTCCCATTACGGGAACAAGTCCGGCTTGCGCGAACTGCGATGCGAACTGGCGAATCGTACCTTCGCTGAACCCGCTGAAAACGAAAGGCGCTTCGATAGGCTGCATCAGCGATGCGAAGTTCTTCAGGTCACCATCGCCGGGGACGTCACTTCCCACCGACGTTTTGCCGATTGCTTTGGGTACTCGCGCCGCGCTCATGGGCTCAGGCTGCGTGCGATCGAGTGCGTCGATCTCGAGCATCTCCTCGATTGGCGTAATGCCGCAAATCGGCTCCTTGGAAAATTGCCCGATACGATACGAGATCGCGCCCACCAGCTTGCCGTCGATGTACACCGGGCTACCGCTCATGCCCGCGACTACGCCTGTGTACTCCACCTTTTGGCCATGGAGACGAGCAAGGATCAGATCGCTCTTGGGGCCATTGAGGTTGGGAAGAATGCCAAGGACTTCAACCTCCATGGGCTCGGGCTTCGTTCCTTCAAAGACGGTGTAAGCGACGCCACGCATTCCACGGTGGATTTCGCTGACCTTCAGGATCTCCGGAGCTACGCGAGGCGCCGAAACCGGAGTTGCTGATTGCGCAACCGCCATACTGCACACAAAAATTAAGACCGAAATCCGACCGAGGAAGGCGAAAATACTCTTCATACTTGACCTGCGAACGACTCGGCAACGAGGGATGGATTTAGCGGGACAGATTGGCCGGTGAAGGCCAAACACGCCCAATCCAGATGGTTTCCGGGTAGTTCGACATCTATACTAATACAGAGACTCAGCCAAACAATAGGCAAAGAGTCTGTAGGAAGGCACAGGAAATGTCCCTTAGCGGTACTAAGGTGGGGGGCTCGTGGCTCTCCAAAATCGTCATCATCGGCCTGTTCTGCCTCGCATTTGCAACATTCCCCAGCCCGGCGCAGAACTCCCAAGGTTCATCGCAGAACCCGCAGACCCAAACTCCCCCAGAGGCGGGAGGCCCACAGGGTGATATCGGCCCAATGGCCGTCCCCAAGAAGAAGCCAGAGGACGAAAAGCCGGTAGAGCGCGCTCCCAAGGTGAAGAACCCGGTGGAAATAGGCACGTTTTCCCTGAAAGTTGACGTGCCACTGGTGAACCTGCCTATCAATGTTGTCACCAACAACGGCCAGTTCATTCCTGGACTCAGGCAGGAGAACTTCAAGGTCCTGGAAGACGGTGTCCCCCAGAAGATCGACACCTTTTCCCAGCAGAACGACAAGCCAATCACTGCCGTAATGGTGATCGAGTTTGCCTCAAACAGTTACGCCTTCATGTACGACGCGCTCAATGCCGCGTATTCGTTTACTGGCCAGCTCAAGAAGGAAGACTGGATTGCAGTTGAATCGTACGACATGCAGACGCACCTGCTGGTGGACTTCACCCAGGACAAGAACCAGGTGATGGGGGCGCTGGGCCAGCTTAGGATTCCAGGTTTCAGCGAAACCAACCTCTTCGACGCCCTCTACGACACAGTGGATCGCCTCGAGGGAGTTGAAGGCCAAAAGTACATTGTCCTCATCTGCAATGGCATTGATACGTTCAGCAAGCTGAACTACGACAAGGTACTCAAGAAGCTTCAGGGCTCGAAGAACATCACCATCTTCTGCATCGGAACCGGGCAGGCTTTCAGGTTATACCTGGAGGGGCGCGGATACATGGGGCCGCTCGCCAACCTTGATTTCCTTCAGGCCGACAATCAGCTCAGAACATTCGCCAAGATGACCGGCGGCCGCGCGTACTTCCCCCGATTCACGGCGGAGTTCCCCGAAGACTTCGCTGATATTGCTTCGGACATCCGCAACCAGTACGTGATCTCATATCGCCCAAGCAACACCAAACAGGACGGCACCTGGCGGAAGGTGAAGGTCGAATTGGTGGATCCACAGAACGGGCAGCCACTCATCGTGCAGGATCAGCGCCGCAAGAAACTTAAATACGAAGTGATCGCACGAGATGGGTATAAGGCGAAGAACGAAGTGGAATAGCTCTTTATTCTTTTGTCATTCCGAAGCGAAGCGAGGAATCGCTACCGTACCCACGCATTCTCGTGTCAATAGGGATTCCTCGCTACGCTCGGAATGACAACCGCCTTACATCCTGAACCAATAATCCAGCACCAGCAGCACCGCGACTCCTACAAAAACCAGCAGCGCTACCTTGATCCCCGGCTCCTTGTTCACTTCGGGAATCAGATCCGACGCCGCTACGTACAGCGTCACGCCAGTCGACAGGGGCAGTCCCACGTGCAGCATGGGCGATAGTACGCGCATGGTAAGCACGCCGAGCAGAGTCGAAGCTCCGAGAATCACGGAGGAAATAAACGCCATGCGACGCGAGCGGCCGCTGGCTAGCATCACCGAGCCTACTGTGAATCCTTCGGGAATTTTGTGGAGAAACACCGCCAGAAAGATCAGCCAGCCGAGCCAGTTCGAAATTAGGAATCCCGATGCAATGGCTATGCCGTCGAAGAAGGTGTGTACGATTAGCCCGAGCAGTACGGAATAACTCTTGTGAGAGTGAAGGAATTCGCCCTCGTGAGTTTCTTCACCGAAGTGGAAGTGCATGGTAAGGGTGTGCTCGAAGAAGTGCACGAGAAAGTAGCCGAGCATGATGAACACCGGCGCGCGTTCGGGAGCAACGCGAAGGCTCTCGGGAAACATCTCCACCAGGGCAGTGGCGAGCATGAATCCCGAGCCTACTGCCATGAAGTAGCGCAGATAGCGCCGCTCCCAATGGCGCTGGATAATGATCAGCCCGCCAACTCCGTCGGCGAGCGCCGCGGTAAGCCCGAGGATGATGGTGAGCGCGAGCGGAGACATGTTTATGTAGCGGAACGGTGCATGGTAGAACGTCCGTCGCGGCGGACTGCGTTTCTACGAAGATGTATGTGCAAAGCCGATTTCACCCGCTGTGCCGGATGTGCATTACGTCGCCGTCCTGCACGATATAGTCTTTGCCCTCCAGCCGCAACGTGCCACGTGAGCGCGCGTTGGCTTCAGATCCCGCATCGAGGAGCTGATCCCAGTGAATGGTTTCTGCACGGATGAAATGCTTCTCGAGATCGGAATGAATTGCTCCCGCAGCGGCTTGCGCTCGTGATCCGCGTTCAATCGTCCACGCGCGGCATTCGTCCTCGCCCACGGTGAAGAACGAAATCAGGCCGAGCAGTTCGTAACTCTTGCGGATCAGGCGCACCAGCCCACTCTCGGTGAGTCCGTAGCTGGCAAGGAATTCCCCGGCTTCTTCGTCGGGCATCTCGGCTAGCTCGGCCTCAACCCTACCGCAGATTGCGGTCACGCCGGCGTTTGGACGCGAAGCATATTCAGTTAATTTGTACTTTGCCGGCGACTTCTCGAGGTCATCGCCAAGTGAAGTGCTCTCATTGACGTTAAGCACATACAGGATGGGCTTTTGACTGAGAAACATGAAGCCGCGGATTCGTTTCTTGTCCTCAGCCGACATTTCCATCTCGCGTAGCGGCCGCTCGGATTCCAGATGGGTCTTCGCGCGTTTGAGCAGGTCAAACTCGCGTTCGAGCTCTGCGGTCTTCATCTTCTTAAGATCTTTTTCGAGACGCTCCAATCGCTTCTCGATCTGTCCTAGATCGTTCACGACCAGATCGAAATCGACATTCTTCGCGTCGCGCAACGGATCGATCTCGCCTACATGTGGGATCGACGGCTCGTCGAAGGCGCGCAACACGTGAATCAGCGCGTCGACAGTCCGCAGATTATTCGCGTAAGCAGATTCCTTAAGCGCTTCCTGGCCGATAGCGGCCACATCGGAGTATTCCACTGTGGCATGAACCAGCTTTTTGGGATTGTAGAGAGCTGACAGCTTATCCAAACGCTCGTCGGGAACTTTCGCTACACCAAGATGAGCTTCGCGCGGATTGTGTCCACGCTCGGCGACATGCGCCTTGGTGAGGATCTTGAACAGCGACGTCTTGCCCACTTGAGGCAGGCCGATAATGCCAGTTTTCATGAATGCGGAGTCCTACAGTGCTGAAAATCAGCAGGAACAGAATTTTCTATCTTAGCAGTGCCTGTGCTGGAGTGCTCAGCATCAGCGGCGCAGATGTAATTGCAGTCCCGCTCTTGCGACCAGTGGCGATGCAAGTGTGACCACAGTCGTGCGTGCAACCATGTAGCGGTCGTTCAGCAGATTTTCCGCCGCGATGTAGACATCCGCGTACGAGTTGAGCCGCCGCGATATGAAAGTGTCGAGCTTGAAGTAAGGATCCAAGGTCAGCGTATTACGATCGTCGTCGAACACCGAGCTGTTGCTGCGTCCCTGAAATGCCACAGTCACGAATCGAGGATTGCTGTAGCGCGCCTGGAAAGTGAATTCGTGGCGCGGTACCTCTGGAACCTGCAGCCCAACCAGCGTCTGATCGGCGGGGAAGGAAGTTACAACCGCGTCGACGAACTGGTATTGAGCAGAAATCTCGATCCACTTCATCATCGCCCAGTCCGCCTGGGCCTCGACTCCGCGTGCTCGTGTGCTGCCAAGGTTCTGCCGTTGGCGCGTGATGAGCGCCGGAGTCGAACTCAGAGTCACGTTCGCAATCGGCCGGTGCACAGTTGCCCAGAAGAAACCTTGCCGCAGGTTCAGCCTGCCGTTGACCAGCTTCTCAGTGGGTCCAAGTTCCCAGCCAGTGAGCCGTTCCGCACGTAGTTGCGGATTGGCGGTCGTCATAATATTCCCTAATCGGAACGAACGGTACAACTCGTTCAGCGTTGGAGAACGGAACGATCTGTAGGCGGAGGCTTTCAAAGCAATGCGATCGTTCAAGCGAAACGTGGTTGCCAGTTTGGGGTTCCATGCTGTTTCAGAGCGGTCAGGGAACGGTGTCAGTACTGTGCTGCCTGAGGGCAGCGTGACGGTTCGCGTGAATCCGCTCACTGGTCGCCAATCATCGAAACGGACGCCGCCGGTTAGAAGCCAGCGAGGTTTTATGCGCGCGATATCTTCCAGGAAAACACCGGTGTTGCGAATGATTCCGCCGGCATTCACAAGGCTTGAGGGTTTGCCCGCAGTGAAGACTTGATCGTCGCTCTCTCCCGTAACATGGGAGAACTCCCCACCGGCAAGCAATGTGTTCCAGCCAACCGTCCGCGAATATTGCGCGCTCAAGCCGAACTGCCGGGACGGAACCTGTTGCACGCGGGCAAGGGTTTCGGTGTTGCGGTCGGCAGCAATTGAAGCGAATGTCTGGTGATAGGTTTCGGTTCCGCCGTATCCGCGTACTTGCAACAACGAGTCGGATGGCCCTTCAAGATCGAGTCCTGTAACCGCCTGCCAGGCCCGCGTACGATTTATTTCGATGATAGTCCCGTTATGGCGTGAATCGTCGTAGCCAAGTCCGCGAATGAAGAAGCGAGATCGTTGCGAAAGCTGTCGTTGAACTTGTAGCTGGCCGTTGCGGTGCAGTGAGTTTGCCGGATCATCAACGGCTCCGCGCTGCGAGAACTGCACAGGAATATAACCCGCAGTGCGAAAGTACTCTGCCGCGCCAGACGTTATCCACCTTCCAAAACTGTGGCCGAGATAACCGGAGACGTTTGGAGTTTCCTGGTTGCCGTAGGAGAGATCCAGGCTCGCGTCGGTTCCCTCCTGCGTTCTTGTCAGCAATTGAGTCACGCCGCTGAGTGCTTCGCCTCCGTATAGGTCGGAAGCGCCGCCACGCAGCATCTCCACACTCTCGAGCGACTCGCGAGGAATCTGGCTCCAATTCACCCAGCCGCCGAACGGATCAGTAATCGGCACTCCATCGAGCAGCACGAGTGCGCGGCTGGCACCGCTTGATCCCATGCCCCGCATAGACACGCCCTGCGTAGTTGGATTCGACGTGCGGCTGCTGTTGCGGCGAAACTGGTCGAACCCGGCGACCTGGCGCAACACGTCGTCCACTTCAAGCGCACCACTGGTGCGAATATCGGCTGGGCTCAGCACTTGAACGCTTTGTGGCGAGTCATCCAGAGACAAAGCAGTGCGCGAGGCTGTGACTTCTATTTCTGTGTTTACCGTGTCCGGTTGCAGGACGATGACGAGGTTCTCGTCGCTAATGCCTGCCGGTATCGCGCGTCGCGTCGCGGCGAACCCACTCGCCGAAATTGAGATTTCCAGCTTGTCGTTGCTGAAATTCCTGAATTCGAACGTGCCATCCCGACCGGTAGTTGCCGTGAATTCGGAGGACCCTTGCTTGAGAGCTACTGTGGCGTTGCTGATGGTGGCGTGAGAAGCGTCTTCAACGACACCGCGAATTTGCCGCGGCGATGGGGATTGCCCCAGACAGAGGCAAGTCCAACCAAGCCAAAGAGCGACTACGGCCTCGAATCTGAATCGAGGTCTCCCTTGGATATAGCTTGGACAATCTACTCGCACGGAACTCCGAATACGATGATGCATCCAGCAGCTCAGGATGCAACTAGAACACCATCAAAGCACCAGGATTGTCGAGTAGCTGGGAGCAGAATGCGTCAGTCGCGCGGTTCCCTGGAGACGAGTACAACGGCACCAACTCCGGCAAACAGCACGATTCCTTCAAGGATGACCGATGTTTGATGCAAACGGTCGAAGGTCGCCCGGCCTGCATCCTGACGAGGAAGTGCCTGAATCGGCCCGCCGACTGCAGCGCGGATCCGTTCCATCTGTGGTGTGATTCTGAACTGTGAGAATGCTGTGCAGAGGAGCATCAGGCCGACAAGTCCGCGCAACATTCTCGGCTGCCTGAATGTTCCCAGGAACGTGGCCGCCAAAAAGATCACTCCGCAAGCCAGACCGATTCGGTGAAGTGCTCCCAAGGATCGACCGACAATTGTGCCTGCAATATCCTGCGCCGGCAACGCGGAGAAAACCGTTGGCGCCACAACGAACGAAAAGAAAACGATGCTGCCGATCCAGACTACGAGGGAAACAATCAGAAGGAAACGAGCGAGAGATTGCATCTTACGACGGCACCGGCACGTTCTCGATGATCTCGCCTACAATGCGTTCAGCCTGCTCCGAGGCTTTGAGGGTGGAACTGTAGCGCGCGTTTACGACCACACGGTGCGCGAAGACCGGCACGACAAGCCGTTTGAAATCGTCCGGCGTCGTGAATCTACGTCCTTCCATGAAGGCCATTGCCTGTGCGGCGCGATACAGCATGAGCGAGCCGCGAGGCGATACTCCCAGCGAAAGCTGCTCCGACTGGCGCGTCTTGTTTACGATTTCCAACGTGTAGTTCACGAGCGATTCGTCGACTCGAATCTTTTTTACCTGCTCCTGCATTTCGATAACGTCGTCACCGGTCAGCACCGGGCGAACTTCGCCCAGACGCGCAGCGCCCGCTTCTGCGCGCAGGATTTCACGCTCGCTATCTGCAGCCGGATAGGTCATCTGGACTCGAACCAGAAAGCGATCCATCTGCGATTCCGGCAAAGGATAGGTTCCGTGATGTTCGACAGGATTCTGCGTAGCGATTACGAGAAAGGGTCGTGGAACCTCACGCGCCTGTCCTTCTACAGTCACCTGGCCTTCATTCATTACTTCCAGCAACGCAGACTGCGTCTTAGGCGTGGTGCGGTTGATTTCGTCGGCAAGCAGGACGTTCGTGAAAACGGGCCCGGGCTTGAAGTCGAAGCGCTCTTCGGCAGCGGAATACACCGACGTACCGAGCAGGTCGCTGGGCAGCATATCGCTGGTAAATTGAACGCGCTGAAAAGTGCAATCCAAGGAACGGGCGAGTGTCTGTCCCAAGGTGGTCTTGCCCACTCCCGGAACACCCTCAATTAATAGATGCCCGCGGGCAAACACCGCCACCAGAGCCAGGCGAACTACCTCGTCGCTTCCGCGGATCACGACTCGAAGGGCACCTTCCAGGCGTTGGGCGCGCTCATGCAGCGAAGCAATCTCATTTTCGAGCAGGCGAGGCATCTCGCGTGATTGTACCGTCTCCTATTGGGATTCCGTAACCCTATGGTGCAGTGAACGGTCGCGCGAGCTCACTTTGCAGAAAAACTTGCACCACAGAGGACACTGAAGTGCACGGAGGAGCTAAAAGCCTACAGCAGGACGGTCTTGCTCTCCTTGTGCGGTTGAGATCTGGTGCAGAAGACTCAGATTGAGTCTGGTGGACGCCCGGTCAGCCGCGCAATGCGCTTGGAAATCGGAGGGTGCGTAGAGAACAGGCTCGCGAGAGTCTCTCCACCTAGCATCGGCGCCACAATGAACAGGTGCGCCGTGGATGGCGACGCCTGCATTGGAAGGCGTTTCGAATAAGCATCCAGCTTCTCCAGGGCTCTTGCCAGAGCGTAGGGATTGCCGGTTGTCTGGGCCCCAGTGTGGTCCGCCTCGTACTCACGGGAGCGCGACACCGCCATTTGAATCAGCAGCGCCGCAATTGGTGCCAAAATCATCATCAGCAATTCCATGAGACCACCACCGCCGCGCTCACGGTCATTGCGATCGCCGTAGCCACCAAACATGCCGGCCCACATTGCCGAACGAGCCAGGAAGGTGATGGCTCCTGCGATGGTCGCTGCCACCGAACTGATCAGGATGTCGCGATTGCGCACATGGCCCAATTCATGAGCGAGGACACCCTCGAGCTCCTCATCGTCCAGCAGATTGAGAATGCCTTGCGTCACTGCGACGGAGGCATGTGAAGGATTGCGGCCGGTGGCAAAGGCGTTTGGCGACTCGTTAGGGATGACATAGATCTTTGGCATCGGCAAGCCGATGCGCTGCGTCATGTGCTCGACTACGTTGTAAACACGAGGCAACTGTTCCCGGCTCACAGGCTGCGCACCGTACATGGCGAGCGCGAGCTTATCCGAAAAGAAATACGCAAAGAAGTTGCCGAACGCTGCAAACGCCAACGCAAACGCCATTCCGCGCTGTCCACCCAAGGCCTGTCCTACAAACATCAGGAACAGAGTCATTCCGGTCAGCAAAGCCACCGTTTTAAGATTATTTCCCATAAGCTTTGTAGATGTAGATGTTCAAGCCTGGCGCAGGATTCGGGGGCTTGTTGGCGCTGATTAATGATACGCCGCCCAGCTGAGACACCTATCCTTGCTGCTAAATACGCATGAACACTAGCAAATGTTCCATCCGCAGAAACAACAAACCCGGCTCCGAAGAGCCGGGTTCGAGACAATTCTGGATGAAGGACTTAGGCGACTCGGCGGCGAGTTTCTGCGTTGCTGGATCCCTGTTCGAAATCAGTCAGGCTCTTGACGGCCGCAAGACCAATACCGATTCCCTGGAAAAGCTTCGATTCGCGCTCTTCGGAGAAGCGGAGCAGATTAGGGAGCGAGGCCACGAGAGCAGAGACGCCAGTGTCGATCTTGCCGTGAGTTTCGAAGCTGATCTTCTTCCATACTCCGCCCGGGCAGTCGGTGAGGAAGATGAGGCTGCCAATCAAGTCCGCACACAAGTAAGAGGCTAGTGCGGCACGCTTGTTCTTGCCCCAGAGTAGTGCGCCGGCAGCAACAAATGCGGCGGCAGCGCCCCAATCGATAGCTGCATGCATTCCGGGGCTGATCGCCTTGGGCAGCGGCTTGGTTGCAAGTTCTGCGAGTCTGGTAGAGATCGGCATTCGTGTTCACTCCTCTGAAGGAGATGCTTTGGCGCAACGGCAAGTTGGTATCTGCCCGCGTTAACGCCTTGAAGTTACCTGCAGCTCCCCTTCGCCAGCTAATGCCTGCAGAGACTCTGCATACGGGGCTTTCGCAATGCCTCGCTCCGTGATGATCGCTGCTACGTAACGGTGCGGCGTCACATCGAAAGCAGGATTCTCGACTCGAACCCCATCAGGTGCGATCTGCTTTCCCGCCATGTGGGTTATTTCCCGTGGCGAGCGCTGCTCGATTGGAATCTGATCGCCGTCCGGAGTCGAAAGATCGATCGTTGACCATGGCGCGGCCACATAAAAGGGAATCCGATGTTCCTTGGCGAGCACGGCGACCGTGTAGGTTCCGATCTTGTTTGCCACGTCGCCGTTGGCTGCGATCCGGTCTGCGCCAACGACGACCGCGCTTATCTTGCCCTGCTTCATCACTGCGCCAGCCATATTGTCAGAGATTACCGTTGTGGGAATTCCATCTTTCATCAGCTCCCATGCCGTCAGGCGCGAACCTTGGAGAAACGGGCGCGTTTCATCCGCGAAGACGTGGATCTTCTTCCCGGATTCCACCGCGGCGCGAATCACGCCGAGAGCCGTGCCGTATCCGCAAGTAGCCAAGGCTCCGGCGTTGCAATGGGTGAGCACGCTGCCGGATGCAGGCATCAGCACCGCTCCGTTACGTCCCATCGTCTGGCACGCTGCGATGTCTGCCGCATACATCTGCTGAGCTTCATGGATGAGCCCTCGTTTGATTTCGTCAATCGAGAATGACGAAAGTTGCTCGAAACGTTCGCGCATACGCTGGATGGCCCAGAAGAGATTCACGGCCGTCGGACGAGTTGCAGCAAGGGTTCCGCAGATCTCCTCAAACTCTGGCCGAAGTTCGTGGTAGTTTTTGGCCCGAGAGTCGCGCACACCAAGGGCGATACCCATCGCCGTCGTCACGCCGATGGCAGGGGCACCACGGACGATCATGTCGCGAATCGCAGTAGCGACCTCAGCGTACGTGCGACAAGTAACGTAGATCTCTTCAGTAGGTAGGCGCGTTTGATCGATAAAACGCACGCCAGCATCGGTCCATTCCAGGGTTTTGACCATGTTCTTAAATTCTAAAGGCGTTTCGGGTTTCAGGTTTCAAGTTTCGACGAAGCCTGCTCGCGATTCCTAACGAGAGGGTGTGGCGGGGCTTTGTCCACAGTGAGACCCGAAACTTGAAACGCTTAGGCCGTGGCCTTTTGCCCAAGATGGGCGGCTCGCACTTCGGACGCTTTGAAGATGGAAACGAACTCAATTCCACCGGCGGCTTTTTCGACCGCTGGGCGCCCGCCGGCTTCCTCCCGCTCGACGAGACACGCAACCCCGGCAATGTCGAATCCGAATTCGCGCGCGGCTTCAATGGCCTGAATAGTTGAGGAGCCCGTGGTGCACACGTCGTCGACGATCACCACACGCGCACCCTTTTCGCGAAAACCCTCTATACGTTGGCCGGTTCCGTGCGTTTTTTCCTGCTTGCGAACCAGGAAGCCGTGGATGAGAAACTCCGAGACGTCTACTGGTTTCGGCCGGGCAGGCGCGCGTGTCTGTACGATCTGGGCGGTGAGAAGAGCAATACCGGCAACGATTGGATCGGCGCCCAGCGTCATTCCACCGGCCGCGCGCGGCTTCCACTTTTTGCTTTGAATCACGTCATAAAACACGCGGCCAGTGAGGCGCATGCCTTCCGCGTCCAGAGTAGTTGTGCGGCAATCGATGTAGTAGTCGCTCATCCCGCCAGAAGAAAGCTTGAACTCTCCGAGTCGAAACGACTTGCGCGCGAGCATGTTCAGCAGAAGTTCGCGTGAGTTGGGCATTATCGATACATTAGCATTAGCGAAAACCAGCCGAGTGTTCAGTTTTCAGTAATCAGTTCTCAGTAGAGGCCACGCTGACCAGACTGGTATTCGCCTTTTCTGAATACTGAGAACTGATTACTGACTAGTTTCCTACCGAAGCTTGTCCATGTGAACGAACCCGCCGGTCGCGACAAAGATCATCCCAAACAAGAACGCGTTGTATCCCGAGTGAACAAGAAAGCTGCAAGCTACCGATTGTGTTCGGGCGCGCACGTACGTCAGGACCATGCCTACCGTGAAGAGCACGAGTAGCGGCGCCCAGGCATGCGCGAGTTGTCCTTCGTGGGTTAGGGCAAACAGTAGGGAATTCACTACCATGGCGGCAAGGTAGCCGATGCGGCGAAATAGCACGGGATACAGAAAGCCGCGGAAAAAGAGCTCTTCGAATAGCGGTGCGATGAAGATCCCGAAAAAGGCAAGCACCCAGGCTGCGTGCGTGGTCTTAAAAAACTCGTCGATTGGAAGTGACTTCGGGATGGGCAGAAAGCTTGACACCACTTGAATTACGAGCGAAAGACCGAGCCCTAACGCCGCATAGGGCATGGCAGCAACCGGCCATCTCCACTTTGCCGCCCGCCAGAAGGGTGCTGTTGTCCCTCTCCGTACCACCAGCATCATGAAGAAAAGAGTGACCAGATAACCCATCGCCTGCGGCGGGATTACTGCCAACGGCTCAGCCGCGAGCTGCGCAAAGGTGTAGTGCTTCCATCTCGGCACGGCATGGATGGCGCCGAAGACAATTGCAGTCAGCAGTCCTGTAGCGATGACGTAAAAGACTACGATCAGAGCAACGTCAATGAGCCCCCACGGGGGGGCTTCTGCTGGCGCCGAAGTTGAGGGGATTACTTCGATTTCGCGTGTGTCGGGTCCCGGTTCAGATACCGGATCGAACGGAGGATTGGGGGTCAGCGACACGATGTGCTGAGTTGAATCTACACGAAAGAAAACCTTTGAACCACGGAGACACAGAGCCACGGAGAAAACAACCGGAAAGCAACTTTAGCCTAGAACCTTGATTCAGTAATCGGTACGCAGGCTGGTTGGCAACTGAGAGAAAAACCTCAATTGCCTTTCTCCGTGCCTCCGTGTCTCCGTGGTGAAGAACCCGCAGGAGCTGTCCACTTTGAGTGGGCCATGTACTCTGCCAGCGCTTGCCCCGTGTATGACTTTTTTGCTCGCGCGATCTGCTGCGGAGGTCCTTGCGCGACTAGCCGCCCGCCGTCTTCTCCGCCTTCGGGACCTAGATCGATAATCCAGTCGGCGTTGCGGATCACATCAAGGTTGTGCTCGATGATGATGATCGTGTTGCCCAGATCGGTCAGCCGGTGCAGTACATCGAGCAGTTTCTTTACATCCTCAAAGTGCAGACCAGTCGTTGGTTCGTCGAGTAAATAGAGAGTGCGTCCGGTCTGGCGCTTGCTCAACTCCCGTGCCAGCTTGATGCGTTGAGCTTCACCGCCAGAGAGTGTGACCGCGGATTGCCCGAGTTGGATGTAGCCAAGACCCACATCCACGAGTGTCTGCAGCTTCTGACGGACCTGCGGAATGTCTTCAAGAATCGGCAGGGCATCTGCTATCGATGTCTCCAGCAAATCGGCGATGGACTGTCCTTTGTACCGGACCTGTAGAGTCTCGTGGTTGTAACGCTTGCCGCCACAGACCTCGCAGAGCACATACACGTCTGGCAGAAAGTTCATCTCAATGCGGCGCTGGCCTTCACCCTGGCAGGCCTCGCAGCGTCCACCGCTTACGTTGAAAGAGAAGCGACCTGCCTTGTATCCGCGCTCACGCGATTCCGGCAGCATGGCGTACAGATCGCGAATCTGCGTGAACACTCCTGTGTACGTAGCGGGATTCGATCGCGGCGTTCGCCCAATCGGTGTCTGATCGATGCGAATAACTTTGTCCACACTTTCTATTCCAGTAACGCCCTTGTGGGCACCGGGCTCTTCCCGTGAGCGATAAAGACCCTTCGCCAGCGCGCGGTAGAGAATGTCATTCACGAGTGTGGATTTCCCCGAACCGCTTACGCCAGTCACTACCGTCATTACGCCGAGAGGGAAATTGATGTCGAGATTCTTGAGATTGTTTTCACGTGCTCCCAGAACGGTAATGGCTTTTCCGTTCGCCTGGCGTGGCTCGAAGCGAGCACCAATGTTTACTTGCCCCGAGATGTATCTGCCGGTCAACGACTCGGGTGCGTGCTCGATCTGCTCGGGAGTGCCCTGTGCGACTAGTTCTCCACCGTGGCGTCCTGCCCCGGGGCCGAGATCGATGACGTAGTCGGCACGTCGGATTGTTTCCTCGTCGTGCTCGACCACGAGGACGGTGTTGCCGAGATCGCGCAGGGATTCGAGTGCGGTGATTAGCCGATTGTTGTCGCGATGATGCAATCCGATGGATGGCTCGTCGAGCACATACAGCACGCCACGCAGCTTCGATCCGATCTGTGTCGCCAGGCGGATGCGCTGTCCTTCGCCGCCTGACAGCGTTGCTGCCGATCGGTTGAGCGAGATGTATCCCAGTCCAACGGCGTTCAGGAATTGCAAACGCTCGCCGATTTCACGCAACACGCGACCTGCAACCAGTTGTCCGCGTTGGTCCAGCTTGATCTTTTGCGCCGCCTGTAAAGCATGGGACACGGGCATGCCAGTGAAATCGGCGATGCTGATTCCGTTCACTCGCACTGCCAGACTTTCCTGACGCAGGCGCTTGCCCTGGCACAACGCACACGTTGTGGCAGACATGTATTCGAGCAGCCACTCGCGATAACTTTCCGACGAAGACTCCTCCAGGTTCTGTTTCAGGAATGCCAAAATGCCATGAAAGCCACTGCGTGCGGCTTCCCGTTCGGGAGGTCCATAGAGAAGCAGGTTCTGCTGCTCGGCAGGCAGCTTCTCAAATGGAATGCTCAAATCCAGCTTGTACACCTGCGCAGCAATCTCAATCAGCCGCTGCAAATAGGTCGAACCTGAGCCCGGTCCTAACGCGCCTTCAAGCAACGGCTTCGACCAGTCGACAATCAGCTTTGCAGGATCGAAATCGTACTTGCTGCCGAGCCCATGACACTCCGGGCACGCACCATAAATGCTGTTGAAGGAGAATGACCGCGGCTCCAGCACAGGCACACTAATGCCGCACTCCGGGCACGCCATTTTGGCGGAGTACATACGCTCGTCGCCATCAACTACCGCCAGAGTTACCAAGCCATCTGCAAGCTTCATCGCAGTCGCGACCGAATTTTCCAGTCGCTTTTCGATGCCAGGTTTCACCAGCAGACGATCAACGACGACCTCGATCGTGTGGTTCTTACGCTTATCGAGCTTGATCTCATCGAGCCCATCTTCGCCGCCATCGAGGTTGCGCAGCTCTCCGTCGATGCGTGCTCGCGTATAGCCTTGCTGCGCCAGTTTCTCCAGTTCCTTTTTGAACTCGCCTTTTCGTCCGCGCACAATAGGCGCAAGCAGCATGACGCGATCTTCGGGCTTCAGCGACATCACCTGCTGTACGATCTGCTCCGCCGACTGCCGGCTGATCTCTCGCCCACACTTCGGACAATGCGGCACGCCTACGGAGGAATACAGCAGACGCAAATAGTCGTAAATCTCAGTGATTGTGCCTACTGTCGAACGCGGATTGCGCGTCGTAGTCTTCTGCTCAATGGCGATGGACGGGCTGAGTCCATCGATGGCGTCTACTTCAGGTCGCTCCATTTGGTCGAGGAACTGCCGGGCATATGCGGAGAGTGTTTCGACATATCGCCGCTGGCCCTCTGCGTAGATAGTGTCGAACGCTAGCGAGGACTTGCCCGATCCGCTCAGCCCCGTGATTACCGTAAGCGTATTGCGTGGGATCTCGACGTTGATGTTCTTCAGGTTGTGTTGACGAGCCCCGCGGACCCGGATCGAGGTAATTGGCATTTAAGAGAGTGCAGACCTACAGGAAACTTCTTTGAGCAATGAACGCAACTTTACATCCGTATCTTAGTTGTCAACATCAGGCAGCGTCAACGCGGGTTACATTTGGTTTCCCGGTCGTCGGTCCGCCACTAGTGACGATCGTGCGTGGGCATTACCTGCGTAATCTGGCTGGATTCAACCACTTGGCGCATAACACTAGAGTGTGCGGTCGCGCACTCTGGGTACATGAACCATGGAGACGGATGCGTTTTCCGGGTTCAGGAGCAGAATGTGCGAATCAAGCCGGGTTAACCAACTGGCTTCTGCGCATCGACATCAAAAGGCGGACAGAGAGTGAATCCTCAATTGGTAAGTTCGGCTACTGTGAATAACTTGATCCTGAGCACTATCGTATTTGCCACGATTATTTCAGCCATGTTTCTGGGTGTTTATTCCGGATACGTAGCCGTAAGCGGGATCCTTCGGGTGATGAGCCGGAAGCCAGCCAAGGCTTCAGCAACCGTGATCGAATTTCCAGCCAACGCCGCCAGCTAAAGTTTCCTTACAAACGACGTTACCTCCCCAAAAGATCAAGCCTCCCCCGTGGGGCTTTTTCTTTTTGTGGGAATAGTGTCTCTACCGAGGGACGTTGCCGGGCTGCTGGGGCTGTTGTTGCTGCTGTTGCTGGCGCAGACGTTGCAGCTCCTGAAGCAACTGCTCAGGCGTCTTTACCTGCTGCTGTTGTTGCCCTGGGGGCTGTACCTGCTCTGAGGGCACAGGCGGAGGGGCTTGTTGCTGAATCACTGGCTGTTCCGCAACGTCGGTGTCCTCGTCGTCTGGATTGGGCGTTGGAACGTTCTGCCGAGTGGCCATCTGGCCGGGGCTAGCCCCGACAGCCGGAGCGGCTCCGTGTGGACTGAGCATGATGCGTTCCACGCTGCCTGGATCGTCCACTGCGCCCACGAGAATGAAGTCATAGCGGGTTCCGTTCAGGATTGAGTTCAAAACCTGCCGCGGAGCCCCCGGTCCAAACTGCCCAAAAACCCGCTCGGCATTGGGCTGAGTGCCCTCCAGAGTGGCGTGCGTCACGTTGCCTACGGCCTTCAGAATGTCGGCGAGCGTTGAATTTTCTGCCGCTACGGTGAGCAAACCACCCATATAGCTGATGCGCGGCGGATTCGGTGGCTGCTGTTCCGCCCCTGCTGGAACCTGAGGCAGGGGACAAACGCCTTGCTGATTCGCCGGTTGGGGCGATGCTGGCGGCCGCTGTTCCGCCCCAAGTGGAGCTTGAGGCTGAGGACAAACGCCTTGCTGATTCCCCGGTTGCGCCGACGTTGGCTTCGGTTGTTGGGCACCAAGCCCGGAAACCTGAGGCTGTGGATTCGTCTGTTCCGACGGCGCAGGCGGGTGCGGAAACCTGATAGGTTGACGCTGTCCCGGCGAAGCCGGCGCCGCCTGATCCGGCGGAAACTGCTGCGCAGGACTAGGGAATTGCTGAGCCTGCGTCGTGGGCTGCTGCGTCTGCGAAGGGGGAATGCGGCGCATGCGCCCATACACCGACGACGACGGCTGGGCCGGCTGCCCAGTTTGCGGTGCACTGCTCTGCGTCTGCTGGCTGCTCAGGACCGTAGTAGAGAGCAGAAGCAGCGAGAACGCACTAATGGAAACACTTTTGGACACGCGGGTTTATGCTACTCCAAAGGCGGGTAGCTCACCAATAAATCGAGCCACCCGTATGAGAGAACGCCGAAGACTATCCGAGTTGCAGGATTTCGCATCTTACGACGTAAGAAAGCTGCTGACTGGCAGCCGTGTCTTCGCTTTTGAGAGGAACATGATTCGCACTTATTCACGTTTGCTTGCTGCACTTTTTTTGACCGTTCCAACGCTGTTAGTGACTTCGGCGCAAGCCGCAGAGAGCTGCTACACGGCTCCTGACATGGAGGCGTCGGCCCGCATGGGGATCGAGTCGGCTGTACAACAGCTCTTTAGCGCGGCAGCTGCTGGCAATACCGCCGCCATGCAGCAGAATTCAATAGCTGCGATCGCAAATAATTTTCAGGGAATCACGAATGTAGTTCAGGCGAACAAGGACAAGATCGCCGGCGGCCAAGCGCGTATCCGCAATGAGTGGGTCCTCGACGCGCCAGGAACGACGCCCTATCAGCGCGCCGAATTCTACTGCGGAACCTTCAATTCACTGCAACGATCGTCGTTTGTGATCCCCGGACTGCCGCCCGGAAAATACGCCGTTGCGATCCAGGACGTTACGGGATCAAAGCAGCCGTTCACGATCACCTACATTCTGCAGCAGGAAGGCAGCCAGTGGAAGCTCGCCGGATATTATGCCAAGCCGCGCCAAGTGGGCCCACACGACGGACTCTGGTACTGGGTGCAGGCGCGTGATTTCAAGAAACGGGGCAGCCAGCACGTGTCGTTTTTCTATTATTTGACCGCTGCCGACCTTCTCGCCCCAGTGAATTTCATGAGCACGCCGCAACTGGAAAAGCTTTACGAGGAACAGCAAGCCGCTATCCCGAAGGATATTCCACAAAATCCGCAGCAACCGGTACCTTTAACGCTGAACGGATATACCTACAACATAGTTCAGGCCTTCGTTGTGCCAGATGAAAAACAGGGTTTGAACCTGGTTTACAAGTACTCATCGCCCGATATCTCCGATCAGGTGAAGACCTTCCAGCAGAATATGGCTTTTATCAAGGCGTTAGCGCAGCAATATCCGGAATACAAGCAGGCGTTTACGTCGATCGTGGCCCGCGCGGTTGGGCCGAATGGACAGGATTTTGGGACTCAGCTTCCGGTGAACGACATTAAATAGCTCCCTTTTTTCACCACGGAGACACGGAGTCACGGAGAACGGCCGGTTCGAGGTGGTTAACCCCGTAGACCCAAGCCTCCTAATCGCCTCAAGACTTGTCGGTATATCCAAAAAACACGCCCATTCATGCCTTTCTCCGTGTCTCAGTGTCTCCGTGGTGAAAGGGTCTTTAGCGTCGAAATCCGGATAGCGGCATCCGATGGAGCTAACATAAAGTGCTTCCATGAGCACCGCAGCCGTGACGCAAATCAGCAATCCAGCCGAACTTTGGGATGCCGTAGTCGTCCGCAACCGCAAATTCGATGGCGCCTTGTACTACGGAGTGAGCACAACGAGCATCTATTGCCGTCCGTCGTGCCCATCTCGACGCCCAAAACCGGAAAACGTGCAGTTCTTTTTCGATCCTGACAGCGCTGAGCGCGCCGGATTTCGTGCCTGCCTGCGTTGCAAACCGCGCGAACAAGCTGGCTCGCAAAAGCTTCAGTTAGTGCGGAACGTGTGCCGCGCGGTTGAGAAAAACGTGGATTCGCCTCTGCCAATGAAGCAGTTAAGCGCTGAGCTTAAGATGAATGCGGCCACCCTAGACCATACTTTTAAGCAGAGTACGGGAATCACCATCAAGCAATACGCCGAGGCGCGGCGGCTTTCCTTGTTCAAAACTGCTCTCCGATTCCGGCAAGACGTGACCACCGCGATCTACGAAGCTGGATATAACTCCAGCAGCCGCGTCTATGAGCACTCGAATGCGAGGCTCGGAATGACGCCCGCGGCATACAGCAAAGGCGGAGATGGTGCGACAATTCGCTACGCAATTGCGCCTTATTCAGCGGGAAGAGCGCTGCTTGCGGTCACGGACAAGGGCATTTGCGGCGTCAAATTGGGAAACGATCCCGCCCGATTAGTCCGCGAACTTGAAGGCGAGTATCCCAAAGCGGAACTTGTGCATGCAGATGGCGAGCTTCGCGACTGGATGAGCAACCTCTTGCGGCGTCTTGAGGGCGAAGTTGATCTACCTGAGCTGCCCGTTGACGTGCGCACAACGGCCTTCCAACGCCGTGTTTACGAAGAGTTAAAGCAAATTCCTGCCGGAGAAACGCGCACTTACTCACAGATTGCGAAGAAATTGGGCGGAGAATCGGGCCGCAGAGCGGTTGCCCGAGCGTGCGCAACCAACAATGTAGCGGTGTTTATCCCATGCCATCGCGTCGTCCGCAGCGACGGCGGAATGGGTGGATACCGCTGGGGATTGGATCGAAAAGAGGATTTACTAGCGCGAGAACGTCAGAACCGGCGGCGGTAGCTGCTGGGTGAGTGTGCCCCGATCCATAAAACCAAAGCAATAATGGCAGCCAATCAAGGCTGCCATTGTCGTCTTTAGGGCGCAAATACGCCGCCTGCAGTGCCAGCTAACTACTTTACGGCGACGGTTTTAAGGCGCGCGCTGAGGCGGGATTTGTACCTGGACGCCGTATTCTTGTGAATTGTGCCCTTCTGGACGGCCTTATCGATCACCGAAACCGTCGCTCCAAAGCTGGATTGCGCATCTTTACGGTCGCCTTTAGCGATTGCCTCGCGCAATCCGCGCAGCGCTGTGCGCAGTCGGGACTTGTTTGCGCGGTTCACTAGCGTACGTTTTTCGGTCTGACGGGCGCGTTTAAGCGCGGAAAAATGGTTTGCCATGCCTTACTTTTGTTCCTTTAAGGGAGCTTAAATTGCCTAATCGGGTGGGATTTGGCGCGTAAACACCTGATTTTAACACGCGTTAAGGCCGTCTGGTCAAACCGAATGCAGCAGAAAATCCGCACTTTTGCGGCGCTGGAACACCAGTCTTGGGGTGCTGAGAGCCAGGTTTTGAGGCGCTTTAGGCGCAATTCCAGCGCACTCTTGAGGCACTCAGGAGCGCCTTTTGGGGCTTTCTCGCACTCGTTCCGGCGCCTTCTGGCGCCACCCGGCCTGCCATTTCAAGGCACGAAAGCATCTAATAAGCATCTGAAATCAGCCGCCAAGATTCGGAAATTTTCTGTCCCAGGAGCGTCCAAAAGGACAATGAACAATTGACACTCCGTTTATTGACTTCGAGGCGGACCGGGGATACTCTACGCCCGATGGATGTGCTCCACGAACGTGGACAACATTCCGCAGTTCCTCTGCTCGACTCAGCCAACAACTGTGATCGCGAATTCGGGCGCGCCCGCGTCTCTGGAGATTTTTTCACCACGGAGACACGGAGACACGGAGGAAGACAAAATAGGGCTGACTCTCGATATGAGCAATCTTCTTTGTTAAATCCGACAAGCATAGGAAAAAAGAAGACCGACCCTTTCCTGTTTTCCTCCGTGCCTCCGTGTCTCCGTGGTGAAAAAGAAGTGTACGTGAATCCGTCAGCTAAATTTCCCCTTCCGGGAGGACGAACCCTAACTAATCGATGAATAAGCAGCTTGAGATCACTCCGAACCTGGAGGCCCTGTTTGGTACCAGGGATGAAAACCTTCATCTGCTCGAAGGTGGATTGAACGTCTCTATCGACCTTCGCTCCGACCACATTTTCCTCGAAGGCGCGGCCCGCGACTTAGCTCGCGTGGAGCAAGTTTTCGCCGACTACGAGCATCTGCGCAAGACCGGATACACCTTCTATAACGGCGACCTCGGATCGATGTTGAAGATCGTGATCTCCGACCCGTCAGCCACACTGCGCGGACTCGCCGAAGCGGGACGTCAACGTTCGTTCGGCAAGCGCGTCGTGCAGCCCAAGAGCTTGAATCAGCGCCGCTATATCGAGGCCATCGAGAAGAACGACATGGTCTTCGGCATCGGCCCAGCCGGCACCGGCAAAACGTATCTTGCCGTCGCCATGGCCGTTGCTGCCTTGGTCAACAAGCAGGTGAACCGCATCATCCTGGCGCGCCCAGCGGTGGAAGCCGGCGAGCGCCTCGGATTCCTGCCCGGCACTTTGCAGGAAAAAGTTGATCCCTATCTGCGACCGTTGTATGACGCGCTCTACGACTTGCTCGACCAGGAAAAGGTCGATCGCTTTCTCGAGCGCAACATCATCGAGATTGCGCCCATCGCCTTCATGCGCGGACGCACGCTCAACGACAGCTTCATCATTCTCGACGAGGCACAAAACACGACCTCCGAGCAGATGAAGATGTTCGTCACGCGTTTAGGCTTCAATGCCAAAGCGGTAATTACTGGCGACATCACGCAGATCGATTTGCCCAATGCACGCCGTAGCGGACTGATCGAGGCGGCCGAGGTTCTCAAGAACGTAAACGGCATCTCGTTCAACTTCTTCGACGAAGGCGACGTAGTGCGCCACGTGCTCGTGCAGCGCATCATCCGCGCCTACGACGATCACAAGCAGCGGCTCGAGCAGCAGCTATCATTGTTGCCGTCCGGGGCTCCAGCGGAGCCGATGGTGGAGAGATCGAGTCCGTCGCCCGTGCTGGAACAGTAGTCAGTACCGGCGGCGGTAGCTGCTGGGTGAGTGCGTATACCTGATAACACTGACCTGGCGGCTACTGCCGCCGGTACTGATTATTCCCTATGAAAGACCCAGACCATCCCGCCAGTAGTTCCCAAATAAAAACAGCAGGATTGCAGCGTTTTCTGCGCGCGGCCCAGCGAATGGCTGGGATCTCTGGAGAGGTGAACGTCCTCGTCACCTCCAGCGCGCAGATGCGTCGCCTGAATCGCAATTTTCGTGGCAAAGACAAGGCCACGGATGTTCTGTCGTTTCCAGCCACCCATAATGGGAAGGTCAAGCTGGCGGGGGACATCGCGATTTCGAAAGAGATCGCGCGAAGGAATGCGAAGTCTTTGGGACATTCGCTGGAAACCGAACTGAAAGTTCTCTTGTTGCATGGCCTTCTTCATCTGGCAGGCCACGATCATGAAAAAGATCAAGGCGAAATGGCCGCCGTGGAGCAGAGGCTGCGCGCAAAGCTGAAGCTGCCGACCGGATTAATCGAGAGATCGACGCTGAGCGGAGCTACAGTCAGAAAAAGGAATCCCTCCTTTTCCTCTGTGTCCTCCGTGTCCTCCGTGGTGAAAAATGGCGCCAGGAGCACCCCATGCTCATAGCCATCGTCATCGCGCTCGTGATCCTGTCGGCTGTGCTGGCGCTAGTTTCTTACGTGGAACGCCTTTATGCCGAAAAGGGAAAGCTCCTGTCGCGCGATTTTGAAGAGAACATCGAGGCTTATGAGCAGCGGGTTGAGCCCAGACTTGGAGTAAGTTCGGCGCGGGCCGCGCTCTCAATGCAGTTGCTCTCGCAGCTCCTGACCGCCTCGATTGCTCTCATCATCGGGTACGCTACGTTCATGGAGGGCCGCTGGACGTGGGGCGAGGTAGTCCAGGCGGCGGTTTCGATCATCCTCATCATCGTCGTCTTCAATCGGCTGATCCCGTATCTGCTTTTTATCCGTACGAAGGGAGACTGGCTGACGAAATCTATTCCCGTTCTGAAGCTCTTGATCTGGTTCGCTCTGCCGCTCACGATTCTTCTCGGCTTCAGCATGTCCGTTGCGTCGCTTGCCGAGCCACAAGAAGCCGAGCAGGAAGAACACCACTCAGAAGCAGTCGATGCGCTCCTCGAGGCAGGCACGGAAGAAGGAATCCTCGAAGAGAGCGATCGCGAGCTGATCCAGTCGGTGGTCCAGTTTGGCGACAAGATCGTCCGCGAGGTAATGAAGGCGCGGCCTGACATGCTTGCTGTGCCTGCGAATACCACCATCGAACAATTGACCGAACTGCTGCGGAAGCAGCCGCACTCGCGAATTCCGGTGTACGATCCCGATCTCGACCACATTCAGGGCGTCGTCTTCGCCCAGGATGTGCTTCAAGTACGCGATGAAGACGCCCGCACCGAGACCGTGGCGAAGCTCATGCGCCCAGTCCACTTCGTTCCCGAAATGAAAAAGGTGAGCGAGTTGCTGCGCGAGATGCAGCGCGAAAAGATCCAGATGTCCATCGCCATCGACGAATACGGCGGCGTGGCCGGCCTGGTCACGCTCTCGGACCTGCTCGAAGAGATCGTCGGCGATATCGGCAGCGAACACGAGCGGCGCCCCCAGATCGTGCGCGAAAGCGAGAGTTCGTATGTATTGCCCGGCGCCACCGATTTGGACATGCTGGAAGAACTGTTCGACTACCGGCCCACCGACGTAGAGGCCACAACGGTAGCCGGACTCATAAGCGAGCTCGCCGGCCGCATCCCACAACCCGGCGAACAGGTCGAACACGACCACCTGCGCTTCGACGTCCTCGAATCTACAGATCGCCGCATAGAACGCGTCCGCGTAAGCAAGCTGGTAGCCGAGCCAGAACCGCAGAAGTCAGGAGCGGCCTAGGAATCGGGTGAGCGAGCAGTACCGGCGGCGGTAGCCGCTGGGTCAGTGGGAGCGCAGCGACTACTGCTCGTCGTGCCCGCCACTACTGCCGCCGGTCTGCTGTGCCTCGCCCGACGCCGCGGGAACGTCGTCTTGGTTCGTCCAGCTCCGGGATTGGGCCGTCTTGGTCATTGATCACGTACTCCTTGGCGCGTCCGATTCCCAATTCGGTCCATATATAGCGCTTACCGCCGCGCTCTGACCAGGGGCTGTTCAGGCTACGCCATAAGCTGGCATCCCGCAGCCGCTGCGTTGAATGTGCCTTCAGGGCATTTAGCACACGGCTCGGCTGAGTGGTTGCGCTAGCAATCAGGGAATGAGCGTGATTCGTTCTCACATTAATTGCCAGAACAGTCCAATCGTGGAAGTCACAAGTCTCGCGGATCGCCGCTTCTACGCACTTACGTTGTGCATCACTCAGGCTAACTGGCGCTTGCTTTAGGCGGCGGACGTTGTACCCGTGCCAGCGGTCATTGCTGGGAATGAATGCTGCGCCGTATTGATTGTGGTGGCGATCGGTCGCTCCTCGCTCATCGCCATGTAGCCACGTGCCATAACAGCGAAACGTGATGAGGTAAGCGAGAGGAAGGTCTGCACTCATGTTCCTGCGAGCGGCGGCCGCCGCGCGCGAGGCAGTGTAGCACCACGCAACTACTTGGCACGAGAGTCGTCGGGCAGTACCGACCGCAGTGGCAACCGAATCTGCGGGGGCATACCGAGCATCAGTCGCTGCGCTCCGATTGACCCAGCGGCTGCCGCCGCCGGTACTGCCGCTGCAGCCGCCGACCGACTGACTCCAGCGTCCCGACTGGATAGACCTATTGCTTTCCCATAGGACTCGTGTCATGCTCTATGGGATTCCAATAGGAGATCGCAATGAGGGAGCAGTACCGGCGGCAGTAGCCGCCGGGTTCGCGAGGCATACCGAGCGGTAGTCGCTGCGCTCCGATTGACCCAGCGGCTGCCGCCGCCGGTACTGCCTAGAGCATCCTCTATGGGATCCCAATAGGAGACTGCCATGGGCGAGAAGGAAGTGCGTCAGGGGACGTTGGCGCTGATGGTTCTCAAGACGCTGGAGAGCATGGGAACCCTGCACGGTTACGGCATCGCGCGGCGCATTGAGCAGATTAGCGGCGATTTGCTGTCGGTCAACTATGGGACGCTCTATCCCGCGCTTCTGAAGCTCGAGCAGGAAGGGTACATCGCGTCGGAGTGGGGAGTCTCTGAGAACAACCGTCGCGCCAAGTACTACCGGCTTACTCGGGCTGGCAAAAAGCAGGTTGAGCGCGAGATGCGTGATTGGCAGGAGACCACCGCGATCCTGGCGCGGTTCCTGGCTCCGGAGGAATCGCAATGAAAAATCTTCGTGCCCTGCTTGCCCGAGTTGCCGGTTTCTTCGACCGGGATCGTCGCGATTCTGAGTTACACGCAGAGCTTGAGAGTCATCTGCAGATGCATATCGACGACTCCGTCCGCTCGGGCATGTCGCCCGAGGAGGCGCGGCGACGGGCGCTACTTAAGCTCGGCGGCGTGGAGAAAGTGACAGAAGCTTATCGCGAACAACGAGGACTGCCGTTTCTCGAGACGCTCGCACAGGACGTCCAATTCGCGTTTCGCGGGATGCGCAAGAACGTCGGATTCACCTGTGTTGCGGTTGTCACACTTGCATTGGGTATTGGCGCAAATACGGCCCTGTTCTCTGTGGTGAATGGAGTACTGCTGAATCCGCTGCCGTATCCCGAATCGGAACGGCTGGTCATTGTGTACAGCTCCTCAAAAACATTCGACCATTCTTCAGTCTCATATCCGAACTTTCTCGATTGGGAGAGACAGAACAAGAGCTTCTCCTCAATGGCTGCCTTCCGTAGCGATGACTGGAATCTGACCGGACAAAGTGAGGCGGAACGTCTGCGCGGCTACATGGTTTCGTCCGGCTTCTTTGCGACGCTGGGGGTGGCTCCAGTAATTGGTCGCACCATCTCCGTAGACGAGGACAGAATCGGCGGAGCTCCCGTGGTGATGATTGGACACGGATTGTGGCAGCGAAAATTCGGAGCTTCCGCTGACGTCCTGGGAAAGACGATGATCCTGAACGGTGTGGGATATACCGTTGTAGGAGTCGTCCCCGCCAGCTTTCGCTTATATAGCGGCGACAACACTGAGATTTATGTTCCGCTGGGACAATGGGATGATGCGACATTCCGCAACCGGCGTGTCGGAATGGGAATGCGGGTACTCGGACGCCTTAAACCTGCAGTTACAGTGGAGCAGACGCGGGCCGACATGGAGAGCGTCGCGCGCAGCCTGGCAGCCGCATACCCCGAGTCAAATGCCGGTTCAAGCGTGAGCCTGACTCGCTTGAAGGACGACATGGTAGAAGGCACGGGACCGATGCTCCTGGTATTGTTTGCTGCCGTCGGCTTCGTGCTTCTTATCGCGTGCACCAACGTCGCCAACCTGCTGCTGGCCCGCTCGACGGGACGCAGTCGCGAGTTTGCCGTGCGCAGTGCGATGGGAGCGAGTCAATCCCGCCTGGTGCGTCAGCTGCTGACGGAAAGCGCGCTGCTCGGCCTGATAGGCGGAGCGCTTGGGTTGTTGTTCGCAGTAGAAGGCATGAAACCCTTGCTTGCCGCCGTTCCACATGCTCTGCCTCGGTCGCGCGAGATCGCGGTGGATGGCCGGGTGTTGTTATTCACTTTGGGAATGTCTATTGCAGCCGGCATTCTTTTCGGCCTCATTCCGGCGTTGAAAGTCTGGCGGACGAATCTGCAGGAGACTCTGAAGGAGGGCGGTCGCGGTTTGTCGGGCACGCGGCATCGCGCGCAAAATGTTTTTGTAGTAATCGAGATGGCGGTCGCACTGGTGTTGCTGGTTGGCTCCGGGTTGATGATCCGAAGCCTGGTCGTCCTATTGGGAGTGAATCCCGGTTTCGATCCGCACAACGTGCTGACCCTCAATGTCACGATGCCTCCGGGTCTCACGTCCGATGCGCCCCACATCCGCGCTGCATTGCGTCAGTTGCATGATGTCGTCCGAAACACGCCGGGAATCGAGTTTGCCTCTCTGGACGGCGGCACGCTGCCGATGGATGGAGACTCGGAACTTCCGTTCTGGCTCGAAGGTCAACCCAAACCCGCCACCGACTCGGAGATGAATTGGGCGCTCTTCTACCTTTCGGAGCCGGATTATCGGCAGGCGATGGGAACTCCGCTACTCCGAGGACGGTTCCTAACAGAGGCGGACACGGAACGCTCAGCGCCGGTTGTAGTGATTGACGAGTTCCTCGCGAACAAGTTCTTCCCGAATGGGGACGCAATCGGAAAACATCTTAATCTTGGCATTCTTGAAACACAGCCAGAAATCGTTGGCATCGTGAGCCACGTGAAGCAATGGGGCCTGGACACGGATTCGCAATCCAAAATCCAGGCGCAGATCTATGTGCCTCTGACGCAGGTGCCCGACATATTCATGCCACTCATAAAACGCGGAATTGGTTTGGTGGTGCGCTCGGAAGCAGCGCCGTTGTCGTTAATTCCGGCAATTCGGCTCTCGATTTCGCAGGTCAACAACGAGCACGTGGTCTACGGCGCCCAAACGTTGGAACAGATTGTCTCGGATTCTCTCGCGGACCGTCGTTTTGCCATGGTGCTGCTTGGCGCGTTTGCTGGTCTGGCTTTGCTACTTTCGAGCATCGGAATCTACGGTGTGATTTCGTATCTGGTTGGTCAGCGAGTCCAGGAGATCGGCACGCGCATGGCGTTGGGAGCGCAGCGCAAGGACGTTCTGCAACTCATACTCGGGCGCGGCGTGATGCTCGCAGCGATTGGCGTGGTCGTAGGAGCCGCACTCGCCTTGGCACTTACCCGGCAAATGCGAAGCATGATCTACGGCGTTAGCGCCGCCGATCCCATGACGTTCCTGGCTGTGTCACTGCTGTTGATGCTCGTTGCCGTTGCAGCCTGCTATGTGCCGGCACGACGCGCGATGCGCGTCGATCCCATGATGGCGTTGCGGTATGAGTGAGGGAGGAAGGCAGTACCGGCGGCGGTAGCCGCTGGGTACGTACGCCCGGGCTACTCACTCACGCAATACGGTGTCGGAGTCTGATGGACCCAGCGGCTACCGCCGCCGGTACTGCCTTGTCAGGCCGTACAATCAGACAAGTTCTTACTTCACCCGATGACCCGATCACCCGATCACCCGATTTCTGCCATCCACCATGTCCTTTAGATCCGGCTTTGTTTCCATCATCGGTCGTCCCAATGCGGGAAAGTCTACGTTGCTCAACGCACTGGTAGGCGAGAAGGTGGCGATTGTTACGCATAAGCCGCAGACTACGCGGCATCGCATTCAGGGCTACGTCAACGTGAAGGGTGGGAAGGGAAGACCACCCGGACAGATTGTGCTGATCGACACCCCGGGAGTGCACAAGCCCGACTCGCCACTCGGCAGCCGCATGATGCGGGAGGTGAATGCCGCGCTCGAAGAACGCGATGTGGTTCTGCTGATCGTCGACGCCACGCAGCCGTTCGGCAAAGGCGATCAGTTTGTTATCGAGTTGCTCGATAAGGTCAGCTCGCCCGTGATCTTGCTGTTGAACAAGATTGATGTGATCGAGAAGCCAAAGCTACTGGAGATTATCGATCGCTACTCCAAGCTGCGTGACTTTGCAGAGATCATCCCCATCTCGGCCACGAAGCGCAAAGGATTAGACGAGTTGATTGATGCAGTCATCAAGAGATTGCCTGAAGGTCCGCGCTACTTCGACAAAGATCAGATCACAGACCAACCAGAACGAGCGCTCGTGGCGGAGATGATTCGCGAGCGCGTGCTGATTGAGACGGGCCAGGAAGTGCCATACGCCACTGCGGTGAAGATCGAGCGGTTCGAAGAAGGAGACAAGCTAACCCGCATCGCCGCGGCTATCTATTGCGAACGCGAAGGGCAGAAGGCGATCCTTATCGGGAAGGGTGGGGCGATGCTCAAGCGCATCGGAACATCGGCGCGCAAACAGATCGAACGCTTGGTGGGAACGAAGGTATTTCTCGAGTTGTTCGTGAAGGTCCGCGAGAACTGGCGAAGCTCTGAGGCAGCGCTGGATGATCTGGACTGGCGGAATGAAGTGGGGAGTTTGGGGAAGACCAAAAGCTAGAACAAGGAGTCGGAGGCTTAAAAGCAAAAGCAACACCAAAACCAAAAGCTAGAACGCGGATCGAACGGATTTAACGGATCGGACGGATAAAGCGAGGGGGGATGAAACACGAGGCTCTGACTGAAAAGCTGATTGGCGCGTTTTATGCGCTTTACAACGAACTTGGTCATGGATTTCTGGAGAGCATTTATCAGAGGGGATACGCGTTTATGCTGAAGGACGAAGGGCTTCCATTCGTTGAGCAGGCTCCCGTCCGGGTGACGCATCGCGGTCGCGATCTGGGCGAGTTCAAGATGGATCTCGTTGTGGAAAATCTCGTACTTGTAGAACTGAAGGCCGTGAAAGTTCTAGATGCTTCGCACGAGAAACAAGTCTTCAACTATCTGAAGGCCACAAGTATCGAGGTAGGCCTCCTATTCAATTTTGGTCCCCGGGCTCAGGTCAGGCGAATCATACTTGAGAACGAATACAAGCTTCAGCACAAGGCGGCTGCTGCAATCTCCTGAGGGTTATCCGTCCGATCCGTTAAATCCGTGTTCTGGTTTCTTGCTGTTCAGCCGCACACTTTCCGAATGATCTCTGCAGCCTGTTCGCAATCGGCGCGGGTTACATCCATGTGCGTCAATAGCCGAACGATCGAATCGCTTACTGCGCTGCCGATCACGTTCTGATCGCGCAGGCGGCGGAGAATCTCGTCGGAGGTCATTCCGGTTGCGCTTACGTCGAAGATGACGATATTGGTCTTCACCTTTTCGGGGTTAATTCCTAATGTGGGAATCTTAGCGAGAGCGTCTGCGAGGAGTCTTGCGTTGGCATGGTCTTCGTGGAGGCGCTTCGGCATTTCTTCGAGCGCGATCAGGCCGGCTGCGGCGAGAACTCCTGCCTGACGCATGCCGCCGCCCAGTGCTTTGCGGACTGAGCGTGCCTGGTCGATGAAGCTGCGGCTGCCTACCAGCATGGAACCAACCGGCGCTCCCAGGCCCTTTGAGAGACAGAACATTACTGAATCAAACTTGTGCGTCACGTCGGCTACAGGCATCTTCAGCGCGACTGCAGCGTTGAAGACGCGGGCGCCGTCGAGGTGCACGGGGATTCCGCGATCGTGGGCGGCGTTGCAGACTTCTTCCATTACCTCGACTGGACTGACCGTGCCTCCGGCCATGTTGTGGGTATTTTCGATTTCGATAAGACCGGTCTGCGCGCGGGCGTAGCTGTAGGACGGAATTTTCTTCTTGATCTCCGCCCAGGTGAGGATGCCGTCGTCGCCACGGAGCGTACGCAGGACGCATCCGGAGAAGAGAGCGGGCATGCCCATCTCCCAGTCGAGGATGTGAGCGCGCTCTTCGCAGATGATCTCCTGCCCGGGGCGAGTGTGCACCTTAATCGCGATCTGATTACCCATGGTGCCGGTCGGGACGAAGAGCGCGGCTTCGCGCTGGAAGATGCGGGCGGCGCTAGCTTCCAGGCGATTCACGGTGGGATCTTCGCCATAGACGTCGTCGCCGACTTCGGCTTCGGCCATGGCTTTGCGCATAGCCGCCGTAGGACGCGTCACGGTGTCGCTGCGTAGGTCGATTACGGATTTGGTTGTGCGCTCTTGAGGTTCGAGCAGTTGAGTGGCGGTCTTAGTCATGAGTACCTCATGGAGGTCAGTACCGGCGGCGGTAGCCGCTGGGTCAGTCCTATGGTGATCAACAGTGTTGTAGCTAACGCTCACTCACCCAGCGGCTACCGCCGCCGGTACTGCTATGAAACGCTCAAACACTTCGTTCGACAACAATCTGCCTCGGGAAGTGAGTCGCAGCGAAGTTCCCGATTGCTCGAGCAGCCCCAGATCGCGGAGCTCATCAATCTCCCGTTTGAAACATTGCGCTACCGCGGGCTCTGCGTTGAGATCGATTCCTCTATTCAGGCGCAGGCCGAGAAACATCGTTTCTTCGCCGGCGCCTTGATGATCAACGAAAGTTGTCTCCGGTTTGGACGAATCTGCGAAATACGCAGGCAGATCCTCTGTATTAGCGAAGCGGACCGCTTCGAACTTCGGAGAGGTCTTGCTCGCGAAGAGCATCGAGTGCGCATCGAGGCCGAGGCCGAGATATGGCTGGCGCGTCCAGTACTTCAAGTTGTGACGGGACTCGCAGCCTAGCCGTGCAAAATTCGAGATCTCGTACTGCGGGAGCCCCGCACCGTTCAGAAAATCGATCGCTTCAAGATAAAGATCGGCAGCTAGATCCGAATCGGGAACATGATGAGCATGATAGCGCTCGCCGCCTGCAATCAGTTCGCGTCCTAAACGTGAATCTTCATCGATTTCGAGGATGTACACGCTGGCATGCGGCACACCTGACTCAACGAGTTGTTCGAGAGAGGTACGCCACGTCTGCGTAGTCTGGTGCGGCAGTCCAGCTATTAGATCCACATTGATACTGTTAATGCCGGCTGCGCGCAATGCGGTGATCTCGGCTAAGGTCTGTTGCGCAGTGTGGAGGCGGCCGACCGACTTGATTTCCTCATCGACGAACGACTGCGTTCCCAGACTGACCCGGTTCGTGCCTCCGTTGAGCATGGCTTCGAGGATCTCGGGACTTAGGGTTCCAGGCGCGCATTCCACAGTGATCTCCGCGTCCGCTTGTACGTCGAATTCATTTCGAATCGCTTGAAAGATACTGGCGAGTTGATCTGGAGCCAGCGTGGTGGGAGTGCCGCCGCCGAGGTAGATCGAATCGACTGTGCGCTCGAATTTGGCATCGAGGCTCTCAGCCAGTGCCTCTGCACCCGCGATTTCCTGCTGTAATCGCCCGATGTATCCGCTCATCTTGTCGCGGGAAAACACACCGGAAGCAAAGTTGCAGAAACTGCACTTGGAGCGGCAAAACGGAACGGAGACGTAGAGGCCGAGAGGCATGAGGAGCTAAGCTTCATTATAGGGAAGCAGGAATCGGGCGATCGGGCCATCGGGTGATCGGGCGAAGTAGAGGCTCCTTGCCGCGTCATCCCGTGGTTCCAGACCAACTTCGCGATAAGCGCATAGAATCGAGGGCTGAGGGCCACACATGGTGAAGCGGGCGGTGATCACGGGCATTGGGGTTGTGAGTCCGAACGGGACTGGGAAAGAGGAGTTCTGCAGGGCGATCCTGGCGGGAAAAAGCGGAGTGAAGAGGATCACGCGTTTTGATGTGAGCGATCTTCCTGTGCAGATCGCGGGCGAGATTACGGACTTCAACGAACTGGCCTGGATTGATCCGCGCGAGCGCAAACACGTGTCGCGAGCCGTGCCTCTGGCCGTTGCTGCCTCGACAGAGGCTTTGCGTGACGCGGGAATCGATTGGGATTCGATGTCGCTGGAGAAAAAGCGTGACATTGGCGTGATGCTAGGCAGCGGGGGTGGAGCGCAGGAGTTCAGCGAGCAGCAATACCGCCATTACTTTCAGGGTACGGTGAAGCAGGCGAGCTTGTTCAGCATCCCCAGCGGCACAATGGGGACGCTCTCCAGCGAAGTGAGCATGCGTTTCGGCTTCCGCGGATACAGTCATGTCTTTACCACTGGTTGCACTTCGTCCACGGACGCATTGGGCTACGCGCTGCGTCAGATCCAATTTGGATCGCTGCCGGCGATGCTAGTCGGCGGGGTGGATACCCCACTTGCTCCGGGAATCATGAAGGGCTTTTGCCTGATGAAGATTATGACGCCGTCGTGGAACCAGAATCCTGAGCGCGGATCGCGTCCGTTCTCTCAAGATCGCGACGGATTTGTTGTGGCTGAGGGCTCGTGGATGTTTGTGCTCGAGGAGTACGAGCATGCGCGCGCACGAGGGGCCCGCATCTACGCCGAAATCGCCGGATACGGTTCCACCTGCGAAGCCTTTCATCGCGTGCGCCTGGCGGAGTGCGGCGAGGAGCCGGCGCGGGCCATGCAATTGGCCATGCAGGAAGCCGGTGTTTCAGCCGACAATGTGGATTACGTGAATCTGCACGGAACGTCTACGCAGCTTAACGATCGCATCGAGACGCGGGCGCTGAAGCTCGCGTTGGGAGATCGTGCGAGGTCTACTCCGATGTCGGCGCTCAAGTCCCAAATTGGGCATCCACAAGGAGCCTGTGGAGCGGCGGGGGTAGCGGCGACGGTGATCGCAATGCATCATGGCGAAATTCCGCCGACCATCAACCTCGATAATCCTGATCCCGAATGTGACTTGGACTATGTGCCGCAGCCTGGACGCAAGGCTCAGATCGAGCATGCTGTTTGTAATTGCATTGCGTTTGGCTCGAAGAACTCGGCATTGGTGCTGCGACGGCTTTGAGGTGTCATTCCGAACGAAGTGAGGAATCCTTAGGTGCTCCCATGCGGCGTGGGTACAGTAGGGATTCCTCACTTCGTTCGGAATGACAAAACGTAAGTAAAATGCTGACATGAATCTCGACGCCATTCAGTCTGCGCTCAAGGAGCGGAAGTTCAGCGCCTGGCTTTTCTACGACCATCACCATCGTGATCCTATTGCGTACCGCGTGCTCGGATTACGTCCAAACATGATGGTTACGCGGCGCTGGTTTTATTTGATTCCCACCGAAGGCGAGCCGCAAAAGCTCGTTCATCGCATTGAGGCTGGCCACCTCGATGATTTGCCCGGAAACAAGCGGAGCTATTCGTCGTGGCAGGAACTGCAGCGATACTTGCAAGAAATCGTTACGCCCTATCGCAATCTCGCGATGCAGTATTCACCGCAGAACGCGATTCCGTACGTCGGCCTTGTGGACGCAGGCACAGTGGAACTCGTGCGCAGCTTTGGAGTGAACGTTGTCAGCTCCGGCGACTTGGTAAGCCAGTTCGAAGCTGTACTTAACGACGAGCAGATCGCCAGTCACTTTCTCGCGCGTGATGCAGTCGACCGCATTACTGCAGAAGCGTTCAAGACGATTGGCGAGCGCGTCCGCAATGGCGGCACGCACGAGTACGAGATGGCCCAGTGGATCCTCGAGGCTTTTCGCCGCGAAAATCTTATTTCGGAAAACTCGCCGATCGTCGCTGCGAACTCGCATAGCGGCGATCCGCATTTTGAACCGCGCCCTGATCGTTCGCAGCCCCTGAAGGAGGGTGACTTCGTGCTGCTCGATATCTGGGCTAAGACTAAAGCGCCGGGCGCTTGCTACTACGACATCACGTGGACTGGCTTCATCGGGCAGAATCCGGGAGAGCGTCAGCGTGAGGTATTCGAAATCGTGCGCGACGCGCGCAAGTTAGGCTGCGAAACGGTGAGAAAGGCCTTCGCCGACAGCCGCAAGATCGCGGGTTGGGAGGTCGACAAGGCCGTGCGCGAGTTCATCCAAAACAAAGGCTTCGGCGATCAATTCGTGCACCGCACCGGACACAACATCAGCAATGCGATCCACGGCAACGGCGCCAACATCGATAACTTCGAAACCAAAGACGAGCGTGAGATCCTTCCCAACACCTGCTTCTCCATCGAGCCAGGAATTTACTTGCCCGAGTTTGGCGTTCGCAGCGAGGTGAATGTGCTCACGCGTCCAGGCAAGGCGGAGGTGACGGGGAGAGAGCAGGAGGAGATCGTATTGATCTAGCTGCTGAGCTTCTAAGCTTCTGAGCCTTGTTTCGGAGGACTCGAGGTTGACTGACTTCAAACAGCTCAAGGTTTGGCAAAAAGCTCACGATCTGACGCTCGCGATTTATCGAACGACTTCCACGTTTCCCAAAGAAGAGCTTTATGGACTGACCTCGCAGATGCGGCGTTGCGCTGTATCAATCGGTTCCAACATCGCTGAGGGTCGGGGCCGAGACGGCGATCCAGATTTTCAGCGCTTCATTGGAATTGCGATAGGTTCAACGGCGGAGCTTGAGTATCAGATGTTGGTGTCACGAGACTTGGGATATCTCAACCCCGACCAGTATCAAACGCTGCTAGCTTCACTCTCCGAAGTAGGAAGAATGCTTGTAGCTCTACGATCACGAATCAGAGCGACAGCCTCGTAACTAACAGGGTCCTCCCTAAAAGAACCAGTAAATCAAGGTTAATAGATTCAATGGCTTAGAGGCTAAGCAGCTTAGAAGCTGAGCAGCTTGGTTACATTTTGCCGCTTCTAACGTGGCATAATGTTATGCAGAATCTATGACCGCTCTTCATCAGCAGCTTGGGCAGTGGTTGGGCGTTCGCCCTCCCGAATCGGAACAGGATGTGCTCGATCTGATTGAGCGCCAACTTCCGGCTTCCTCCATCAACCGTCTGGTGACGCTTGGTGTTACTCGCTCCGAGGTAGGCGCGCTGGTAATTCCGTTGCGCACGTTGCAGCACCGGCGCTCGCGTAGGGAGAAGCTTACGATAGAGGAGTCGGATCGCTTGCTTCGGCTCATGCGCGTTCTTTCCCAAACTGAAACTCTCTATGGATCGCGCGAACGGGCGCTGAAGTGGCTGCGCCGGCCGAATCCGCGATTGGGCAACCGCTCGCCCTTTGAGTTGTTGAAGACCGACGCCGGCAGCCGCATTGTCGAGGAACTGCTCGTTCAAATCGACGAAGGTATGTTTGTCTGATCCAGCTCTGGCGCATCAGCAAGCACAAAGAGTTGAGTGGGACCGGCGGTCTGCGTGCTCCGGGCCGCTGGCATAATGCCGGCTCACCGATCGTCTACTTGGCCGAGACTCCGGCCGGCGCACTGCTCGAAGCTTGCGTTCACACCAGCGCCAATGATTTCCCGCCGAAGTACACGTTGCTGTCGGTCCGCGTCGACGATCAGATCCGCACCGAGATCTTTGACGGCAAGATGCTGCGTAAAGACTGGATTGGTCACTTGGACGAGACGCGAGAGATTGGGTCAGCGTGGCTAAAGTCGCAACGCTCGGCCCTGCTGCTCGTGCCTAGTGCGCTGGTGCCGGCAACATCCAATGTGCTGCTCAATCCGCTGCATCCAGACGCAGCGCGAATCCGCATTGATTCCGCGTATGAGTATCCATTTGATATGAGGATTAAGAAGTAGCTGATGAGCTATCTTCCCGGGCCGACATTTTCATCGGAGTCCGGATCCCAGGTGAGTTCCACTCCGGAACCTTCCTTTACTTTGCCAGTGAAGCCGGTGGCTTCTTCTGGTGGGAGTCCTGCCAGTTCGCGCTTGCGTTTCTGAATTTCGCGCAGTTCGCGCAGAATTTCGGTTTCCTGCTTGACGTATTCGTCTTCGGTAATCGTGCCTTCCTCGAGCTCCACCTGAAGGTGTAGCAGACGTTCCTTGATCGAAGCGTCGTCGGTGTACTGTTCCTCAGCGACTTTGGCTAATGTCCGGAGAATGGCCTTGAAGCCGGTGATCGGGAGCGCGAGGAGGTCGTCGAGGATAAGCATAATGTGATTAGGGAATCGGGTGATCTGCTAATCTGGTGATCGGGTGAAGTAACAGCCAAACACTGTCAGATCGAAAGCCTCCGGTTTTCACTTCGCCCGATCACCCGATCATCCGATTCTTCTTAGTTTGCGCTTCCCCTCTCCAATTTCAAGCGTATGTTCACGAAGTTATATGGCGGCCATGGGCCGGTGTATTTGAAGTTCAAGCGATCGCCAAACTTTTGCGCAACCGCGTTCACTGCAGCGTCAAACTCCGTCTCTTTATCTTTCTGGATGAGGAAGGCGGCGTTCATGATCATTTTGTCGCCGATAACCTTATTGTCGCGTGAGGCCACACATACGGTTCTTAGTCCGTCGTAAATTTCGCGGACAACCTCTGCTGCGCGCTCGGAGAGGGCTTTATCAATCATGCGTCCGAGCTGCATGCGTGCAAAGTAAGTGGACTGCAGGTGTTTGCGCGTGAGTTCGTGTTGGAAGCGGTGAATCTCTTCGTTCTCGCGCTTCAGTTCTTCGACGATGCGATCGCGGTCCCAAGTGACCTTAAGGCCGAACTCCAGCTTGTTGGCCATCTGCTTGAGCACGTCTTTGAGTGACGGATAAATGCTCTTGAGCACCTCCCGGATATCGTCGTCGGTGCGGAAGACTGTACCGAAACTCATGGGGATGATCGTGTTCGACTTCATCACCGTCTCGATCACGTGCTCGTGGGCGAGTGCGTTTTCGCGCGTGGGATCGAAGATGAAGACCGGAGTCTTGCTCACGACCGCCGCCACGTCGCCGTGCTGGACGCAATAGACGCTCTCGCCCATACCGCCAATGCCGATCTTGCCGAAGCCGACGTTGTCGCGGGCTTCGATCACGCCATAGACGTAGCGGCCTTCCTGCTGCTGCGACTGGGGCTGACCGTTAGATTGCCCGAGTGCGGGAGCGTCGACCGGTTCCAGGCTGTGTACTTCCTTCCGCGCTGCTTCCTTCTTCGGCCGTGCGGGGATTGAGCCCGCTTTCTTCTTCGTTGTTTTCGAGGGGGTCATACTCTTCTCTCAAAAGTTTATCGATCGTCGTAAAGAACTCTTCAATGTCGATTGGCTTGTACAGAATGGCAATGCCATCTTTTCGCGCTTGCTCGGCGGTCTCTCTGCTTGCGTATCCGGTGAGAATGGCGGCCTTGGTGCTTGCCTGCTTCTTCCGCCCGTAGTCGATGACCTCAAAGCCGGTGTGCTCCTGTTCCAGGGAATAGTCGCAGAGCAGCAGGTCGAAATCGCGGCGATTCAGCGCCTGGATTGCCTCCACAGACGAGATCGCAGTTTCGACGTCGTATCCCTTGCGCGACAGGATCAGACCGTAGGTGGTGAGCACCGCGCGCTCATCGTCCACTACGAGAATCGAGAATTTCTTGTCGGTCGGCACTAAAGTCAAAACCCTTTCACCACGGAGACACGGAGGCACGGAGAAAGGCGTTGGGAGTTCTGTCTGGCCTCTTCCTCGAACTTGGTATGCACAATAGAGCGGACGGTTCGACACCCAGGCGCTCCCAAGGATTTTCTCCGTGTCTCCGTGTCTCCGTGGTGAATAACCCTCATCTCGTTGCAGGCAATTCGATCTTGAAGATCGTGCCTTTACCTACCTTACTCTTGACTGAAATCTTGCCGCCGTGGTTGCCGATGATTCCGCGGACAATCCACAAGCCCAGCCCAGTGCCTTTCTCGCCCTTTGTCGTCACGAAGGGTTCGAAGATCGTCTTCCGCAATTCCCTGGGAATTCCGCTTCCAGTATCTGCAACCAGAAGCCGGATACTTCCAAGCGGATACTCTTTACCGTGCCGCACATGACGAGTACGCAGTTGCAGCCGGCCACCCTCGGGCATGCTGTCCTTGGCATTGATTACCAGGTTCGAAAGCACCTGGCGCAACTGGTCGGCAGCAACAACCGCGTCAGGCAAGTCGCGCAGCTTGGTCTTCACTTCGATATTGCTCCGCTGTAGCTGGCGATTCAGCAGCAGGACCGTGTCTTCTACCAGCGTGTTGATATTAACGGGCTTGACCTGCTCGTTGTTTCGATACAGGCCAAGCATTTGCCGCACGATGCGAGCAACGCGCTCGGTCTCTGACTTCAGGATGTCGTAGACCGGCTGCGCATCGGCTTTCACCGAATCTGCCAGCAGATAGATCGCGTTCTTGATCGCCTCCATGGGATTGTTGACCTCATGGGCGATAGTGGCGGCGAGGCGTCCCGCGGCAGCAAACTTCTCGATTTCCAGCATGCGACGCTCGACTTTCAACTGCTCTACGCGGCGGAGCGCCGTCAGATCTCGTAGGACTGTGACGGTAAAGGCCACTTGTCCGCGCTCGTCGTAGATCTTGCCGGATCGCGTGTCGTATTCGATCTCCTGCTTCGTATTGGGATCGCTTAGTTTCAGGATGCCACTTTCCTTATCCGCAAAGCCAAAGGTGAACGCAGTGACGTACGCGTCAAGTTGCGCCTGATTTTTGACGCGAACCGTATCGGATAAGGTTTCTTTCTCGTTAATGCCGAACAAGTTCTGTGCCAGAGGATCCAGCAGCGCGACTTTTGCCGATCCATCACACACAACAATTGGATCGCCGACGCTCTCGATGATCACGTTCAGGCGGTCGCGATCCTGACGAACCAGCTCTTCGGCAGCGCGCAGTTTCTCGTAGTTGGTACGCAGCTCCTGGTCGGCGCGGCGCAGATCGGTGACGTCGCGCATCACGGTTACCATGCCTATCGGCATACCGTCGCGTGTGAACGTTGGCGTACAGACGGCCTCGAAGAGCATCTCTTCGCCTTCGATGGCATCGATGAGAGTCAGATCGCGCGAGGCCTCCACGCCCGAGACGGCCACGGAAGACAGCGCTGCGGAGAAGAGCAGGTTATTCATCTCCACCGCGCGCGCCAGGCCTTCGGTAAGCCCTTCTGCGACTGTGCTGTCTGGAACCTTAAAGAAACGCTCCGCAGCCCGGTTCTGAACGATTACCCGGTAGTGGTTATCGGTAAGGATTACCGGATCGCTCATCGATTGCATGACGGTCTGCAACTGGGCGATGGTTACGTCCATGTCCGTCATGCGGTTGTAGTAGTGCTCAACCTTAAACAGCCGGGAGAGATAGCGGTTGGCCATCTCGATCAGGTTGCTGAGCGGGATAAGTTCCGGAGTGGCCTTGGAGGGCAGTTCCACTGCCACCAGCGCGGCATAGGCGCGCATGTTGCAGGTGCCGCAAACCTGGCTCTCCAGACTCATCTTGCGGCGCCTGAGGTTGTTGTCGACCGCCAGACACTCGGCGCGTCGCTCGCGCTCGGCCTCCCAGCAAACGCTGGTGTTGCCGTACATGATGGGATGGCAATAGAGGGAGCGATGGTGTAGGGAAGAGTCTCTTACCACGCTCGGGCGCTGTGAATTCAGCACGTCTACTACTGCATTTTCCGCGGCGAAGAGCGAACTGCGAAACCGGTCGAGGTAATTCTTAGAGCAGTTCAGCGAGGCTGAAGGGAGGACCTCGCCGGTTTCAAAATCGACGGCAACGATGAATGTACGCTGAAAGCCTAGGCCAACGATCTCTTCCAGCAAGATCGGGTAGACCTCTTCGGAGCGCTCCGCCTGTAGGAGGCGTAACGCTGCTGGAGCGCCGCGTGAAGCGACGCGCAACCGTCGTTTGACCGGCTCTGGCTTGTGCAGACGAAGTTCAGGCGTTGCCATGAGGACCCTTGTGGGCGTGCAGGCTTACCGCCGACCTCCGCCCTTCTTGGGCCTGCGAGCTCGCGGAGCTGGTACGAGGTCCTCACCCTCTTCTTCCTCGCCTAATCCGCCTTGCTCACCACCTGAGAGTTTCGGACGGCTAATGGTGGGCATCAGTCCGACTGCGTCGGCGTACCGCAGGTAGGTCTCGATGGACGCAACCACAACGCGAGCCTCCACCGTAATGAGATCAATACCGACCAGGGAGATACGCACCCACGCGTCTATGACCATGCCTTTGTCGAGAATGCGATCAAGAACATCGATCAGGCTTGATCCGCCGGATACTCTCTCAACAGCCATCTGGGCCCCTCCTCAATCTCTCCACTTTTGCTTGTTTCATAGTTATTGTTATTTCTTTCGTAATCCCGGTTTTGGCCGTGTCATAGGCGGAGTCGCGGACCGCCGCGGTCTCCCCCCTAAGACAGAAGCAACGCTGCGGTTTTGCGTCGACGCAGGCAGACTGCGCGTCCTTGTTTCTGTCACCTGGCGTGTAAGGTTCGGATCGAACTTCCACCAGTTCATTCCGATCTGCTCCGCCTTGTCGACAGAGCAAATCAACAGCCGAATGCGGATGGTCAGCAACTCGACATTGGCCAGGGAAACGCGGATGTCACCCGCAATCACCAGACCCTTGTCGAGGATTCGATCCAGGATGTCTATAAGGTTTGTGGTGCCGGAAACCGTAGGTGCTCGTTCCATCCGTCGAGTCTCTCTATAACATCAACGCTAAAAAACACGAACTGCTCACTGTACAGAAAACAGCACCAAACAGCCAAGGCTGTAGACCTTGTTAGACAGAAAAAAATGGAAATGCGCCAAGACGGGTGCGGGGAAAGCATCCGCGGGGAGTGCCTGACAATTCCAATAAACCGAATGGTTCGATGCGGGTCAGCAGGGCAGAGTTGCCTCTGGAAGAAAAATCCTCTCTGCAGGATTCGAGGATTAGAGCTCGAGGATTAAGTCTCTCCAGTGATTGACCTGAGTGGTCCATCGTCCTCGTAGAGACGCAGCATGCTGCGTCTTTACTATGCAGACGGTAAATCCGTCGCGTGGGTTGCGTGCTATTGCCCGCGCGGGGAACTTACCGCAACATCTGTTCCAATCGCTTCGCCGGAGAGCACCAATTCCACGCGCCGGTTCCGCTGTCGGCCTTCTGGCGTGTCGTTGCTGGCGATAGGCTGCATCTTTCCCAAGCCTCGCGCTGTCACGGCGGCTGAAGCGACACCCTGGTTTACGAAGTAATCACGCACAGCTTGTGCGCGTTGTTCGGAGAGCCGCTGGTTATATTCATCGGTTCCGACAGCGTCGGTGTGTCCTTCGATCGCAACCTTCAGGCTCGAATAGGCCAGCAGGATACCCGAAACTTTAGCGAGGCGCTCGCGAGCCTCCGGCTTCAGTTCGTACTTGCCAGTCTGGAACAGCACGTCGCCCATGTTGGCGATCAGGCCGCGTGCGGTGTCGTGCGTCTCAAGCACAGCATTGAGCTGCTGCAACAGGCGCGCGCGAAGATCCGCTTTGTCCTTTTCAGCCTGTTGACGGAGACGGTCGGCTTCCTGCGCGGCAGCCCGGGCTTTATCGGCTTCCTGTGCTAGCTGCTGCTGTTGCGCCAGTGCAGCCTGACGGGCAGAATCTGCTTCTGCTTTCGCTTGTTCAGCCTGAGCCTTGGCTTGTTCAGCCTGCTGCGTCGCTAATTCGGCTTCCTTGCGCATGCGCTCAGCTTCGCTTCGCGCTGCTTCTGCTCTAGCGCGATCTTCTTCCGCCTGAGCGCGGCGCTGTGCTTCTGCCGCTGCCTGAGCGCGGGCTTGCGCTTCGCGCTCGCTCGAATCACGGGCCAGGCGCTCCTCTTCCTGCTTCTTGAGTGACATCACACGGGCGTCTTCAGCAGTCTGGGCAGCGTCGCGGGCATAAGTTGCAACCGACGATTTCTGCTTATTGCGATATGCCGTTTCGGCGTTGGATAGCGATTTTTCAGCATTGGCCAGAGCACTGGCAGCGTACTTGTCAGCACCAGCATTGCGCGCGATGCGTACCGCATTGCGTGCTTCAAATAGGCTCAGCGGAGTACGCGGATCGATTCCGAAAATGGCATTTTCAATGCGCGCGTTCGATGACCTATAAGCGTCACGTCCCAAGAGCTGGTAACTGAACTGGATCTGTTGCTCCATTCCCGCGGTGTCGGAGCGCAGCATGTTCTCAGAGATCACGAGACTTCCCGGCTGCGTCACGGCAAAGTACGGCTCAGCCGTAACCACCAACCCGAAAGTCTGCAATTCCGTAGTGGCCTTTACCTCTGTCTGGCCATGACTGAGAACCAGTTCCCCTAAATTTACGGCGCGACCCTGCGGGCTGATGGCCCACAAAACATAGGTCAGGTACTCCATGCCGAACTTGTTGGCGGGCTCCAGGCCAGCCATCATGAGTTCCACTTCCACACGTCCCTTGCGGCTCTTGACCTGCGCCTCACCGCCGGCGGAGGGCATTAGCTCCGTGCCCTGCATGTTGACCTTCGACGACGAAGAATTGCGATAGTTGATCGCCTTCATCTGGTGAGCGACAGAAGGTTTGCCGATAGATGCGGCCTGTGAAGACGCGGTCTGAGCGGCAGCCGTAAAGCTGAGAGAAGCTGCCAGTGCAAGATGGACAAGTGGTTTCATTGACCTCTCCGAAATGGCGCATTCTGGGGGAGGACAGAGAATCGCCTGAAGGATGTTATGCATTGCGGGTGTGACAGAGAACGTCACAGGGGTGCTAGAACGGTTGGGTGTTGCCACTGAAGGTGATTGTGATGGCGGGATTTAGGGGATGGCGGGAGACGTGCCTCAAATGGGATCTTGAGAGGATCGTGCGCAAAATAGAGCCCGAACTTCGGTCATTCTTCGAGCGAGGCTAAATCGGCTCACGTCACTCGCTCCGTGCTCTGCAAGAATTGAAAGCGTGAGTTTCCATCATAACGACGGAAATCACGCGGCGTCCTCGCGAAAAGCCGAAAGAGGCATCTTTCTGCCGTAACTCTTTTCTCCAAAACCGCCATTAACTATCTGGGGCATTGTGTGTGCGCACAGCCAGAACACGGTGCAAGACTCTAATCTGAACGCGTTCATAGCACATAATGCTGGCTTCTTTATCACTTTGAGGAGTCACACCCATGATCGAGCGGCTTCGTTGTTTTGTGGTGTTCTTGCCTTGTATTTCTCTTTGCGCCCAACAACCTGCCAATTCGTCTCCGGTAATGCGTGCGAGCGCGCCGGCTTCCATCACAATCTATAACCAGGATTTTGCGGTCGTGCGGCAGACGCTGCCACTGCAGACCAAATCGGGAGTGAACGATATTAGCTTCGATGATGCCACCGAGCAGGTGGAACCCGACTCCGTAATCCTGCGCGATCCCACCGGCAAGCATACCGTCCAGGTGCTCGAGCAGAACTACCGCGCAGAGACTGCCAGCCAGCAACTGCTGCTTTCCCTCTTCGAAGGCCAGACCATCGATTTTGAAGTTCGCCAGCAGGACCGCACCGAGATCGTCAAAGGCAAGATCATTCGCAGCGGCTATGTCGATCGGGCCGGCTTGGCCCGTCGTTATGGTCCTGGCTACAACCAATATCTGCTTAATCAGGCGTACAACAACACGCAAATCCCTCCCGGAATGGAACAGCCTCTGATCGAGGTGAACGGCGCTTTGCGATTCTCCCTTCCTGGGACGCCGCTCTTCCCCTCACTGCCGGACAGCACCATCTTGAAACCGATGATGAACTGGAAGCTGCAGTCGAGCGGCGGGAACTTCAACGCCGAACTGGGATACATCACCGGCGGAATGAGCTGGGAGGCGGACTACAACATCACAGCGTCGCCGAACGGGGACACGCTGGAACTAATCGGCTGGGTGACGATCGACAATCACAGCGGCAAGGGATTTCGCGATGCCAATGTGGAGTTGATGGCGGGCGAGGTAAACAAGGTGCAGCCGAATCAAGCTAGGTATGGAGGAGGTTTTGGCGGCGGCATAGCTTCGATGGCCGGCCCAGTCCCCGCACCCCAAGTCACACAGAAGACTTTCGACGAGTATCACCTCTATACGCTTCATCGTCCCTTGAGCATCACCAATCGCGAGACGAAGCAAGTGGAGTTCTTGCGTGCCGGCGGCATTCAGGCGAAGCGGATTTACGTGTACGACGGATTCAGCCCCGATCCTCAGTATCAATACCAGAACTGGCAATATCTACGTCAGAGCCGCGAGTTTGGCGCGACGTCTGAGAACAAAAGCGTCTGGGTAATGCAGGAATTCAAGAACTCCGACGCGAATCATCTGGGCGTGCCATTACCCAAGGGAAGAATGCGCTTCTACCGCCGTGGCGACGCAGAGCAACTGGAGTTCATCGGGGAAAACACGATTCCGCACACGGCCAAAGATGAGACCATCCGCGTGTACACCGGCAACGCCTTTGATTTAGTAGGAGAGCGCCGCCGTACTAACTTCAAGATCGACAATAACAGCAACTATGCCGAGGAGTCATTCGAAGTCCGAGTGAGGAACCATAAGAAAGAGGCAGCGAAAATCGTCGTCGTGGAACATCTGTATCGCGGAGCAACCTGGGACATCACGCAAAACTCCAACGACTTCGCAAAAAAAGACAGCCAAACCATCGAATTCCCCATAGACGTGCCTTCCGACGGCGAGCAGAAAGTGATCTACACGGTCAGGTACAACTGGTAAGTAAATTCTTCATAGGAGAGCAGACTACTTCTTTTCGTCAGTCCACAACTGGCCGAGAGGTCCCAAATCGAGATTTAGATCTTCCGGTTTGAGCCCGAAGTGTTGGGCCAACTCGCGGATCTTCTGCTCCAGTTTCATGAGCGCGAGTCCCATCTCCTCGATCTGCGCGTCGGCGAGAGCGCCGCCCTCCATGCGGCGAATCGCTTGACGTTCGAGAAGCTTGCGTAGGAGTTCGATGAGACTGAGCACAAGGCGGGCCAGTCCTTGCTCGATGTTCTCAGAGTTGCAATCGAGGCGCTGCGTTGTTCCGCTGGCGATAGACGCGAGTTCCCGATTGAGACCCTGGATGGCTTGCTCCATCTCGTCAGGCGCAATCTTCTTGGGTTCGTCGCTCAGGGTTCAGATCTCCGCGGAGACTCCAGGAATTCGGTTGCGGGCCAAGGGCCACTCCAACGCACATTGATCTGGTGCTCGCACTTGCTCAGTCTCTCACGGAAGGCCGCGATATTCGCTCGGTCAACGAGTGCGTACAGGCGAAATCCTTGTGGAGTGTCGCGCTCACGCCACTCGATCGCCTCGGATGAGAGCAGCTTCTTCACAGTCTCTGCTGTATTGCGAAGGTGCCGCGACTCAGCAGCTCGGGCCCGCAAATGCTCTGTTCCTGTTTTCGCATCTGCTACAGAGCCAGTGGGCGGAGGTGTCACCCGCACCTCCATTTGCGCATGCTGGGCATGCCTACTAAGAAACGTCGAGTAGCGCAGCGATTCTTGTTGCAAGTGCTTGCTAAGTTCCGGCGATGTAAGCCATGTAGGAAAGCGAAACGGCACCACTGCGGCATGGCTAAACACTGCATGTACCGCCTCATGGAAGTCCAGGGCTGCCGATTGAAATGTTTTTGGCGAGATGTCGCTCTTCGACAGCTCGGAATAGAGGACTAACAGATCACGCTCGATGAGCTGATGAATACGGGAATTCAGTACTCCCGTTTCGGGAAACGCCGCAACGGAATCGCCAAGCAGAATGCAGTAGGGAAGCACCGTCATTCAAGAGCTCAGGAGGAAGGAGACCGTTCAATGTGTTTCATCGCCGTCTCGACAGAGGTGAGAACGGCATTCAATCCGAGATAAACGAGATCGACTCCAGCTACCGAGATCACCAGGCTTCCGTGCAGCACGACGCCCGCGTTCAACACGTGATCGAGGATGTCGAGCAGGGAAGCTTCGTCCTCCCCGGACTTTGCGGGAGTGAGAATTGCGTCGGCTGTGGTTTGGGTAGGCATTGGCAATCCAGATTACATAGTAACTGCGGCTGAGTTCGTTCAGCAGCAGTTGCAGGATTTGCTCGCTCAGCGTCGTCAACATTCCTATGGCAGTCAGGCCGCTGGTAGTATATTGGTAGTATGAAAGAGAAGACGTCTATCACACTCTCGACCGAGGTTCTCGCGGACCTCGACCGATTGGGAGGAAAGCGGCGATCTCGTTCAGCCCTGATTGAATCGATACTGCGCTATTACCTAAAGCAAAAAGAACGCAGCCGGCTTCATGCTCGCGAGCTTGAACGGCTGAATGAAGCGGCTGAACGCCTCAATGAAGAGGCCGCCGACGTACTTGAATATCAATTCGGCGAAGAGTGATCGGGAGCTGATTGGTGAGGCGTGGCGACCTATATCGCGTTCAGAGACCCGGTGGAGATCCCAAGCAGTATCGCAGTTTCGTGGTTGTTAGCCGGCAAGTGCTGATCTCTTCAAAGTTTTCTACTGTAATTTGTGCTCCTGTATTTACGTCTGGGCAGGGTCTGGCGACGCAGGTGAGTGTTGGTCCAGACGAAGGGCTGAAGCATCAGAGCTGGATCATGTGCGACAACCTGGTGAGCCTTCGCAAAGCAGACCTGACACAATACTTGGGATCGCTCTCAGCGACGAAGTCTTCCGAGCTCAATCGAGCCCTTAAGGTGGCACTGGATTTGGACTGAGGATTTCAGGCTTGTCTGAACGAACGGATACCAATGCATCTCCAATCGGTGCGGCTAAAGCGGGCAGCGTTCACGAAATCGGCAAGCGCGTCAAAAATTCTCGGGCCACTTCCGTGCGCCGTGAAGGACCGCCAGAATCTGAACCTTGTTGTGCTGAAGCCGGTAGGCAATCAGGAAAGGAGTGCGAAGGATGACTATCTCTCGGGTTCCAGGAATACGGCCGTGACGTCCTGCGTCAGGATATCTTTCCAATACTTCAACAGCTGAGAAAATGCGTTCCAGCATCCTGTTGCCGGCTTGAGGAGAGTGTTCTGTCGACCAATAGTCGTATGCAGCGTGCAGTTGCTGGGCAGCTCTGGACGTCCAGACTACTTTCACTTCCGGCGGCGCCACTTGGCAGCCATGGCTCGAACCTTCGCGTGTTCTACCAGCTTGCCGGCATCGGCTTCCGCAATGCCTGTTTTGATTTGTTCGAGCTGCCACCGCTGGACTTCGAGGTAGGCAGTCACTGCCTCATTGAGAAGGTAGGTGCGATCCCTGTCAGTGGCATCCGCCAGAGCATCGAGCTCCCCCAGTTTTTCGGAATCCAGGCGAAAGCTTATAGTTCCTTTGCCCATAAGCCCAAATCATACGGCGCGCTAGGATGTATTGCAATGCATGACAACTTACACAAACGAATACGGCGGCCAAGGTCCGGTACATTGAATTTCGCGGCGGTCGGCCCAGCGAGTGGCATAACGCTTCAGCATGTTGTCCCACTTTGGGCGATCCTTCTTTCGGACGAGGAAGGATGCTTGCCACTCCAGGTTGCTTTGCCCTGAGCTGACCTTGCCGGCAGGGGCTGAATCGGCGGCGATGGCCTGAAGCTCACGGGCAAACTCAACGACATCAGGATCGAGTTCCGTGCGCTTTTTTACCTGGACCATGGCCTTGGCTCGCAGGTAGTCGCGCCCTGAAGCGGTTTCGATCGGCGAAGCTGGAGGTGAGGGATTCAGGAAAAGCTTCACGCCCCACTCCTCAGTGCCTTCAATGCGGGTGAGTGTGGCCGAGAGTTTGTCTTTCTCAGCGCGCATATGTTGCAGCAAGGATTCTTCACTCTTGAATACTGTTCCAAAACGGGCTGGCAGTAGCGTAACCGTTTCGGAGATCTGGGAGACTGCGCGTTGATGACGCACGCTTGCGCCTGTGAGCCATTCCAGATTCTCCATGTTGGAGGCTAGCTTTTCGCCGAACTCGGTTTCGGGAACACGGCTGAACCAGGCTGTCAGCCCCGCATCTTCCAGACATTCGACGGCCGTGGTTCCGTGGATGGAGCTGCTGATTTTCACCCCCGGATTCTTTGCGCTGATGCCGTAGAGGTAAAGCAGGCCATTGGCGTTCGCTCGCGGCTTGGATTTCACTGTATTTGCCACAATTGTTTCGTTAGGCGTCTCAATCCGGCGGCGCCAGAGATTTGTCCGGCGAAATCGGGAACTGCATAGTGCGTCAGTTTGTCTGCGCACAAACGTGACAAAGTCGCAAGCTGCCAACTCCGCGCCAGGCCGCAGCGCGCGCAATTTCGCGATTCTTTCTCAGTAAGAATCCGGTTCACAAATACTGCTTGTGGCGCAAGCTTTAGGTGGCGCAAACTCTCGAGCAGGCGTCCAGTCTGCCGGTCCGGCAGCGGCTCGGGCAGCATCACCACAAATAGACTAGCGCTCTTGTTGTCCTTCAGCAGCGCAGCAAGTTCTCTCGCGCGCTGCGAAATGGACGCGACTTCGACCGCCAAGTCCTGCGCCAGCGGCAGTGTACGGTGCTCAGCGAGGCTTTTCAACAGCAGGCGCGTCCAAACCACCAGACGGTCAGGTGTGCGCAGCAATTCGAGCGCGTGGCCGGTGGGTGCCATGTCGATTACCAGCGCCAGCCTGCGTGACTCGATAAAGTCGAGCAGCTTGAAGACCGCGAAAATTTCGTCGACACCCGGAGGCACAATGTCGAGCAGTGCGGAGATCATTTCGTACTCGAACGACAACTCCACGTGCAGGCCACCTCGTTCCATGGCGAGAGACTGCGACATGATCCGCTTCACCTTGCGGCTCCATGCCAGGAATTCCGCCGTAGAATCGACTTCCACCGCAGCGAAGTGCTTGTCATTGAGGACCGGTTTTGGCGTCGGACCAACTTTCTGCCCAAACAAATCGTCCAGCGAAGGTGCAGGATCGGTGGAACAGATCAGCAGATTTTCGCGCGAATGTCGCTCACGGCGCGCATAGGCCAAGCCTCCGGAGATGGTGGTCTTTCCCACGCCTCCCTTTCCCACCGTGAGGGTGAGCTGCGTGTTCGTAACCGGCCATTCCGCTGCCTCAAACTCCACGGGTGCTGTGCGCTTTGGTCGAGGCAGTTTAAGACGGAGCGGCTTGTTATCGAAGACATGCTCGCCAAACCGCTGCAAATTTTCAGCGCCAATGATCGGTGCACCCGGGTCTTCTCCCGTCAGAATGTCCGCCTTTGGGAATCTGCGCTCCACAAACTTCAAGGCTTCCGCGTATTCGCGTGCCCGTTTCTGACAGCGTTTGCAACTTCCTCCGCGAATTACGACACGGTTCAGAACTACTTCTGCGATCTGCCCATCCGCTTCTTCCTTCAGCATGCGCGCGGTTCGTGACGCCTCTGCCAGCGAAAACTTCTCGGAGCTGGTGACCATCACGAGTTTCGACTGCCTTGACGACAGCGCAGCGCGAAGCGACGCCAGCACGGCATCCCATTGATCGAGGACGCGAGGACGCTTAACTGCCCTTCCACCAAAATGTTGAGCGAGGACCTCATCGCGTCTGCCTGAAAGCTCCAGGAATTCCAGGAAGCGCGCGAGCTGTGTTGGGATGCGAAAGAGCTGAAGCGTGTGTCCAATGGGTGCAGTATCGACCACGATCTCATGGAACTGGCCACTCTCCAAGAGGTCAGAGATCGTGAGAAGCGCGCTCACTTCTGCAAGTCCCGGCAGAGTGGTCTCGAGAAACGAATCGATTTCAGATTTCGAGAGAAACGTTCCTTGCTCCACGAGGTTGGTAATGGCGTCGCGATATTCGTCGAGGAACTCCCGAAATCTCGCTCCGGCATCTACTTGCCAGACCGAAAGCTTAGCTCGGCTTACACCATGCAGCATTTGCATTCCCGATTTGAGCTTCACATCGAGTACATCGGCGAGAGAATGTGCCGGATCAGTAGAGATTAAGACGACTTTGCTGCCGCGTTTTGCGCTCGCATGCAGCGCGTAGGCGGTGCTGACGGTTGTCTTGCCGACGCCTCCTTTGCCTAGGAAAAAGGTCAGCTTGGGCGAGTTTGAGGTTTTCTTTGGCACTCAGACGAGGGACGAGGCGAACACGAAGGTCACGAAGGCAAACGAAAAGATCACGGAGCTGCTAAAACCAGTGATTTTAGTGCCTCAACGCGTGCTTCGTGACCTCCTCAGTTCCCTTCATGACCTTCGTGTTCGCCTCTCCGGTGTTGCAAACCGCGCCCGAAAGTGCGAAACTCATTGTGCCTCAGCTACTTAGCTAGTCACATTTCTTGTGACTATTGAGCGGCTGAGACATCTTATAAATGTCGGCTTCAACAACCCCGTAGGTGGGGCGTGAAACTGCGCAGCGCACCTACTGGAGCCGGCGGATTGCTTTCAACATCCCCGTTTCGAGCAACGCCAAGGCAATTAGCCATGCAGTTGTGTCGAGACTGAAGGCGGAAAATTGAATGAGCGTAGCTGCCGAACGAGCCTTGTGCTCGCTGGATAATTATCTCGTCCTCCCCGATGACACGATGGATGACCGCATCGCCGAAGCTCGTCGCGAACTCGGACGCGATTGCGTGATCCTCGGACACCACTATCAGCGCGACGAAGTAATTCGTTTCGCCGATTACACCGGAGACTCCTACAAGCTTTCGAAGATATCTGCCGAGGCAGATGGACGTTACATCGTCTTTTGCGGCGTGCATTTCATGGCAGAAAGCGCCGACATTCTCGCGCGACGCGAGCAGCAGGTAATCCTGCCGGACCTGAATGCCGGATGTTCGATGGCCGACATGGCCGAGATCGGCCAGGTGGAAGACTGTTGGGAGCAGCTTGAGCGACTCGGAATTGTTGGGGAAGACGGCAGTGGCATCACTCCGCTCACCTATATGAACTCCACTGCGGCGATTAAAGCCTTTGTCGGCGAGCGCGGTGGTCTGGTTTGCACCTCCTCAAACGCAGGTGCAGCGTTTCGTTGGGCGTATGCAAAGTCTCCCAAAGTCTTGTTCCTTCCCGACCAGCATCTCGGACGAAATACAGCTTACAAGCTGGGAATTCCGCTTTCGGAGATGGTGGTGTGGGATCCGTACATGCTGAATGGTGGACTCACGCCAGATCGTCTGCGAGCTGCCAAAGTCATTTTGTGGAAAGGACACTGCTCAGTGCATCAGCGCTTTCTACCGGAGCACGTGGACAACGTGCGCGCGAAATATCCCGGGATTCAGGTGATCGTGCATCCTGAGTGCCGCTGGGAGGTTTGCCAGAAGGCTGATCAACTCGGCTCAACCGAGCGTTTGATAAAGATTATCGAGGATGCACCTGCGGGCACCATGTTCGCAGTTGGCACAGAAATTCATCTCGTGAACCGCATGGGCAAGCGCTTCGCCGAGCAGGGAAAGAAGGTTATTACCCTCGACGATTCTGGATGTCTGTGCACAACGATGTTCCGCATTTCGCCGCAACATCTTGCATGGGCGCTCGAAAATCTTGTGGACGGCAACGTGGTGAACCGCATTCGCGTCGCTGAGGACGTTAAGTATTGGTCCAGAGTGGCCCTGGATCGGATGTTGGAGATTGGGGCGTAAAGCGAGCACTCAGCATTCAGCACTCGGCATTCAGCCACGAAACATCTTGGGCGGAAAGAACTGAGCTCGGCGAACCATTAGGCAGTACGGCTGACTGCTGGTTACCGAATGCTGAGTGCTCAATCCCGCCATCGACTAAAATAGAACTATCCCATATGGCACAACGCACTTTTACTCTGCAGGAAGCGCAAGTCCTGCTGCCTGTCCTGAAGTCTCTGCTAAAGCAGGCGATCGACGGGAAGAAACTGATTGAGACTATCGACGCGGAGTTCCAGGCGCTCGGACAACGGATATTCCTGTCCGGAGGACTGCTGGTGGAAATCGGGAAGGCCGCTACGCGTCGAGCAGAGCGCGACAAGACCGTTCAGCGCATCAAAGACGTCGTGGCTGAGATCGACGCAACTGGCGTTCAGGTGAAAGACATCGACATGGGCCTGCTCGATTTTCCCTGCGTGGTCGGCGGCAACACGATTCTGCTTTGCTGGAAGATGGGCGAAGACAAGATTACCCATTGGCACGGAGTCGAGGAAGGCTATGCGGGACGCAAGCCAATTGACGAAACCATCACGAAGCTCAAGAAGAAACCAAACTAACCACGGAGACACGGAGGCACGGAGAAGTGCATAACGAGGTCTGGGTTGTTTCCGACTCCGGACCGTTCGAGTTCCGCATTACATCTCTCCCACGTTGCGTGTGAAATCCCCAGCTTCTCGACAATTCTCTCTTTCGATTCTCTCCTCGCTTTCAAGTCTGCGTGCCTCATTGTGTTCTCGCAGTTGTACTGCGTCTGGATTCTTCAAGCAGAGCGTGTCCGTTGGCATTTTTGGTCTCCTAATCGGGCTTTCCGCATGCGGAGTGGGCGGTGCGGGGAAGCAGGAAGATGTCCTATACGTGACCGCGACGCAGGCCTTCCTACGCGACCGGGTAGCTCCCGTGTATTCAAAGACCGGGACCGTACATAACGGCGATCGTGTTGTTGTCCTCGAGCGCGGCAAGCGTTGGGAGCGCGTGCGCAACGCAGCCGGCGAGGAAGGCTGGCTGCAGGATCGTTATCTCGTGGGCGAGAACGTATTCGCCGAGTTTCAGAAGATGTATCGCGAGTATCAGGACGACCCAGCCCAGGCTCACGGTGTGCTGCGCAGCGACTTCCGCTTGCACCTCTCGGCTGGGCGCAATACGGAGCGCCTCTTTCTGCTCAAAGAAGGCGACAAAGTCGCTCTGTTGCAGAGGATAACCGTAGCCAAGGCCGCCAGTTCCGCTCCACCGCCGCCTCAGCTCCAATCTGGATCGTCTCAAGAAAAACAGGATGCAAGCGATGCTGTTAAGGACGATGCGGCCAAGGAAGAGGAGAAGGAATACAAGGGTACGGAGAAGCCTGCAACGCCTCCGGTTTCGGCAAGGAAGGCGGCGCGTCAAGAGAAGCTCACCGTGAAAGAGAGGGCCAAGCACGACCAGATGGTCCCCGGTGCTTCTGCTGCGCTGATGGAAGACTGGTGGCTCGTGCGCAGCGCGCAGGGTCATTCGGGATGGATTCTCGCGCGCATGATCGACGTCGATGTGCCCCTGGAGATTGCGCAGTACGCCGAGGGTCAACGCATTGTTGCCTTCTTCCCCCTGACCACAGTTCACGACTCGGCACTCAAGAAGGACGTTCCTTACTACCTGGTGCTGATGACTGAATCGAAAGATGGTATGCCTTTCGACTACAACCAAATCCGGGTTTTCAGTTGGAACGATCGCAAGCACCGGTACGAAACGGCTTATCGGCAGCGCAATGTCTTCGGGCTCCTACCGGTATCAGTAGGCAAGGAAGCTTTTGAGAATCTGGGTGAGCAGCCTACGTTCACTATTCGCGTCAAGGACGAGAACGGTAGTCCCGCCGAGCAGAAATACCGGCTCGAAGGTGTGATCGTGAAACGTGTTCTCGCTCCCGGTGAGACTCCGGTAAAGACTGCGAAAGCTGCAAGTGGCAACAAGAAATCGGCTGCCCGCTGATTCCAGCTAGTCTGCAATTAGCGTCAAGGTGCGCGCGAATCGACAGGGGCATTCTTGCTCATCGGTAGGCATCAGGCCGTGACGTTCCCGAATCCAAGCAACCCTATGGCAGAAAAGGTGAAGAAGCTTGGGCTGAAGCGCGACTATACGAAATACCTGTATTTCCTGGACAAAGACGGCAACGCTTGCCACAAGCCCAAATCAGGCGAAGGCAAGACGGAAATCCTTGTAGACAAGGCTGTCGAGCGCGACAATCAGTACCTGTATTTCATCGACAAAGAGGGCGACGTGTCCCGGTCTCCCCGAGTATCGCGCGGTAGCAAGAAAGAAGCTGCTTAGCGGTGATTTCATGAAGTTCAACGCTTGTTTGGGGAAGGGCATCGGCTTTAGCCGTGCCGCTTAACGAGCATCAAGACTCTTCCGGCTTTAGCCACTGAGGTTTTCATCACGCCCCGGTCACCTCGGCAGCTAAAGCCGGATTGATTTGCGGCCCATTAACCGGCACGGCTGAAGCCGATGCCCCTCCCTACCGCTTGGAACCTTTTAGTCTTCCGTGATGGTCGACGTGTGCTTGATGGGCGCGATCTTCTGCGAACGCTCCAGCGAAAACTCGACGGCCTCTTGCAGATCTCCGATTTCCGTCTGCAATCGTCCCGCGAAGAGTTGATAGAAGCCCTCCTTCGCTCAGGAGAGCTGGAGTGCGCTTTAGCGGATTGCGATGCATGCGATGCGAGCACCGAAGCTTTGGTGCGGCTAACCGATCAGCTCGCATTCGCGCTGGCCGGGCAATCGGGTCCCAAGCTCTTCCCAGGGATGCTTGAGAGTATCGCTGCTGCCGAAGTTCCTGAACGGATCACAGCCTCAACCCCGGAAGGTTTTTGCTACTACGCGCTGCATCCGCTCGACTACGCAGATCTGCTAGACGAAAACGCAATCCATGCTCCTGCCGTGGCAGTCGTTGGAATTCGTTCGATCGGTACGACGCTCAGCGCAGTGGTACGAGCCTGGTTCGAGCTGCACGGCATTCCGGCAGAGCGGATCACGGTACGGCCGACCGGGCATCCGTTCGATCGTGTGCTTTCCCTAGGCCAAAAACATCGACAGTGGATTGCGAGGGGAATGCAGCGCGAAGCGTCATTTCTGGTCGTCGACGAAGGCCCAGGGCTGAGTGGATCGTCATTCCTTGCAGTGGCTGAAGCCCTGGCCAAGGCGGGTGTTTCCCAGAATCGAATCATTCTTCTGCCCAGTTCAAGCCCGAACCCTTCGTCACTATTTGCTCCCGATGCCGTCAATCGGTGGAGCTGCTTCCGGACAATTTCGCTCAAACCGACTCGCCGGATTCCTGCACAGGCAGCAGAGGATATCGGCTGGGGCGAGTGGCGGAAAGCCGTCTTCGCGAGTGAGCACGATTGGCCTGGTGTTTGGGCCTGGACCGAAAGGCGAAAATTTCTTTCCGCGGATAAGCGCAGCATGTTTCGCTTTGATGGACATGGACACTATGGCAGGGCGGTGCGTAGTCGGTCGCAACTGCTCGCCGAACATGGCTGGGGACCGGAGATCTCAGCTGCCGGAGAGGGATTCAGTGAGTGCCCATGGATCGAAGGAGTCAGGCCGAAGTGCGCTGATGGCGATACCGTACTGCGGTTAGCCCGATATTGCGCTTTTCGCGCAGCCCATTTTGAACATCCTTTCCCCTTGAGCGATGCGCTAGAGCAGATGACACAGGTGAACCTCGAACGCGCGCTTGGAGTTTCTCAGTCCGTTGTTCTGCCCATCGAGCGGCCCGTACTGGCGGACGCGCGCATGATGCCGCACGAGTGGATTGCGACGTCTGGCGGCCGTCTAATCAAAGTCGACGCGGCATCGCATGGCGACGATCACTTCTATCCTGGTCCCACCGATATAGCGTGGGATCTAGCTGGTGCAATTGCGGAATGGAAGCTCGATCACGAAGCCAGCGATCGGCTCGTTCGCGAATACCAGCGCATTTCCGGCGACGCAATTGAAGCCCGCTTGCCCGGCTATCTGATCGCCTATTGCGCCTTTCGCCTGGGATTTACCCTGAGCGCCGCCGGATCGGTTAGCGAAGCCAGCGAGAGTGGCCGACTGAAGCGCGAGGGGGGAACATACCGGCAAAGATTGGCGACCCTGTTGCCACGCGCTACCGCGGCGTGAAGTCAGTCAAACTTAGAGCCTAACGCTTCCACGTTGGGACGAATAACAGTGCTATCAACAGCGAAAATGCAGAGATTAACAGGGTTTTAGCACTGCTAAAGTGGCGGGTTTCGGTGAGTAGTGATTCCAAAAAATGTAAACAATCGCTGCACCTTCTATAAAAGCATATGAATGCTCCCGGGATGAATCGGACGGGTTCCCGGTAAGTACCTGATTTACATAACTTCACACAACTTCACAGCTTGGCCGCTGACCTGCTTAGGAATAGGTAGTCGTCTTCAGCCGGGGCTAAGCACGTATCCTCCTTTTCGTTTCCCCCAAGTCTGTTTAGAAGTTCCCAACGCGAGCGCCCAGCGAAGACCAACTCTTTCCGAGGAGAGAACGATGCGTCAACACTTCCTTCACAAGGCAATAGCAGGGCTGGGATTTGTATTGATGGCCCTGGCTGGAGTTATGGCCCAGGTTACGAGTAGGGGCACAGTAAGCGGCACAGTTACTGATCCAAGTGGCGCTCTGGTCGCCAACGCTGCCGTGGTTCTTACTGAACCTGCAACTGATGTGAGCCGGCGTTCGACGACTAACAGTGCCGGCATTTATCGTTTCGACGCGGTTGACCTCGGGACGTATGTCGTGGAAGTGCAAGCGCCCGGGTTCAGGACCGTTCGCAAAAGTGGTCTCGAGGTGCAGGCGGCGCGTCAACTCGAAGTCGATTTCACCTTGAACGTCGGCGGAGGCAGCGAGATTATCAACGTAGAGGCTTCCGCGGCGGAGGTTTCCCTCCAGACCTCCGAACAGGTGCGCAGCGAACACATCTCCTCACGCGCTGTCACCAATTTGCCGCTCATTGGTCTTGACTCTCTAACGCTTGCTATGACAGCGCCTGGTGTCGTAGTGTCGCCCAACGGCAACATCAACCAGAACGGGACGCTCGTCTTTACAGTGAACGGCCAGAGGCCGCGCGGCAACAACTTTTTGATAGATGGCGTCGAGAATAACGACATCTCTGTGACCGGCCCGGCGTACACGATCACGAATCCGGATGCTGTCGAAGAAGTCAACGTGCAAACCTCGAACTTCACCGCCGAGTTTGGACGCGCCGGAGGCGGGATCATCAATCAAATTACCAAATCGGGAACTAATTCCCTGCATGGAACTGCGGCGTACGCTTATACCGGCAACGTCTTCAAAGCACTGAATTACAACCAGAAAATTGGTGGTATCACGCGGCCCCCGCGAGACGTCCACAATATTCCGTGGTTCAGTATTGGTGGCCCGGTTGTGTTTCCCCATTTGTACAACGGAAAGAGCAAGACGTTTTTCTTCGCCGCCGCTCAATGGGACCGCGAGTTCGGCAAGGCCACAACCAACATCCGCATCCCCACCGATAACGGCGTTGCTGCGCTTACTCCTCTTGCCGCCACGTGCCCGAATGTAGCGCTTTATCTAAAAGCCCTGGGTTCGGTGCGCGGCGCTACATCGCTTTCCAACATCCTCATTCAGTCTCCCAGCGCCACCGGTTCCTGCAATGGCTCGGCTCGCACGGGCCAGTCAGTCGAAACTGGCCTGTTCGTTCGCGTGGCTTCCGCTGCCATTCCGGACAACAACCATCAGATTCGAGTCGACCACATAGCCTCAGACAGACAGTCGCTGAGCTTCCGCTGGCTCTACGACAGCAACACGAATGATCCTGGATTCAACACGAACGGTGTAGTCGGCGTGCTGCCAGGCTTTGACAACAGCTTCACCGGCAAGACGCTCGGCGGAACCTTCAGCGACACTTACACGTTTAGTCCGACCGTGACGAACGAATTTCGTTTCAACTACGGTCGCATAGGGTTCAATTTTCCTCCGGCCTCGACAGACGCTTTTCACAACACTCTGCAAAGCTATGCCATTAGCGGCATTGCCGGCTTCGGCCTCGCCACTAATATCCCGCAGTTCCGTTTCGCCAATAACTGGCAGTATGCCGACGCGGTAACCATGGTTCGCGGGAAGCACAGCTTCAAGGTTGGTGGCGACTTCCTCCGACAGCTCGCCCGCCAGCATCCACCGTTCAACGAACGCGGCTCGCTCACTTTCGGATCCAGCACCGGAGCCACGGCCTTCGCCAATTACATCGACGATTTCGGAGGCAGCAGCGGCAGCCTGAATCGGCTCTTTGGCAATTCCGTCTATTATCCCAACCTGTTTCGGCAGTCGTATTTCTTCCAGGACTCGTGGAAAGTAACCCAAGACCTGACTCTAAACCTGGGGCTGCGCTACGAGAACTACGGAACTCCGGCGAACATCTTCACGATCGCGGCGTTTACGAATTATGATCCGGTGAATTTTGCGACTCCTCACAAGGTGGATCCGGACAACAACAACTTTGCTCCGACCGTCGGTTTCGCCTGGAGCCCGAGTAACCGGTTGTTTGGAGAGCACAAAACCGTAATTCGTGGCGGCTTCCAGACGACTTACGATTCGCAGTTCAACAACCTGCTGTCAAACATCGCGGGATCAACGCCGAATGCGATTGGAGGAACGATCACTTCATCGACCACCGGTCGAGGAACTCCTAACTTCAGCGGTCTGTTCTCTGGCATTCAGCCAACACCGCTGACGAAAGCTACGGCTCAGTCCAATCTGTTCCCCCAAAAACTGGTGAACCCATATACCGATCGCTGGTCACTGGGCGTGCAGCGCGAGCTGCCGGCGGGCCTGATCCTGGACGTTTCCTACGTAGGATCGATCTCCAAAAAGCAGTACCGGACGATCGATGTGAACCCTGTAGTGAATACGGCCACGGGCGACCGCTTGCATCCGGAGTTGCAGATTACAGCTCCCACATCCGCAGCCAATATTGCTATCCGCCGAGGCGAAGGCATACGTACCATACGAGCCTCGTCGGCGAACGGCAATTACAACGGACTGCAGACCCAGGTGCGTCGTAACTTTTCTTCGACTCCGCTTGGCAACTTCCTGCTGAGTGCAAACTACACTTACGGTCATTCGCTCGACGAGATCAGCGACGTCTTCAATCAGCTGTCGAACGCGAGCTCGTTCCAGTCGGTCTCTGAAGTTCTGGGCGTGAGCCCGCGGATCGACTATGCCGACTCCGACTTCGACTTCCGCCACAGCTCAGTGATCAGTTGGGTATGGGATCTTCGCGGTCCGAAGACGGGCGTGCTCGGACAGATTCTCGGTGGCTGGACTCTCGCAGGTATTGAACGCTTCGAAAGCGGATTTCCCTACACGGTGCACAACGGTACTGATCGCAATAATGATGGTCAGGCTGGTCCCGACCGGCCAGACATCGGCAATTTGTCCGCTCCGCTCAACACGCGAGCGGTCATCAACGCCGCCTGCGCTACGGGCTATGCCAATCCTGATGCGGGCAACGCTTGCGTAGCAGCAAGCGCGGTGCACTTCATTGAGGGCCTCGGCCTACCCACGGGGAATACAGTTCGTCGCAATTCGGTGCACGGCAAGGGTCTTGACAGGCTCGACTTGAACATCCGTAAGGCATTCCCGATTACGGAGCGATTCAAGCTGCAGTATGCCGTCGAAATGCTCAATGCGATGAACACCGTGAACTTAACGAGCGTGCCAAACCGGACGGTGAACGGCTCCAGCGCAGGCACTTTCCTAGACGTTACGCAATTGAACTCCACTGGACGTTCCATGCGTATGTCGTTGAGGCTCGCCTGGTAGTCGCTTTATGTTTGAGGCCAGCCGGAAGCCGGCTGGCCTTCTTTTTGCTCATTCCACTTCCGTTGCAAAACAAGCGCCGCCAGGTAAGGAACGGAGCGCCGGGCGCCCTTGCCCGGCGAACTGCTTAGGACGCGAGTTCTCCAAGGTTTCGTTCCTTGCGGCACCACGCCGGGCGTGGGCGCCCGGCGCTCCGTTCTGTTGATCGCACTTCAGGAATAGAACTCGGCCACGGCGTTCACTACAGTCCGCAGTTCGTCATCTCTAAGCTCAGCGAACATCGGCAATGCGAGGACTTCGCGGGCGGCAGCCTCGGCAACCGGGAGTGAGCCTTCTCCATATCCGAGATAGTCAAAGCACTTCTGTCGGTGGAGAGGCACGGGATAGAAGACCTCCGAACCGATTCCGCGATCTATCAGAAACTTGCGAAGCTCGTCCCGGCGCTGCGCGCGGATTACGTACTGGTGATAAATGTGCGAGGAATTTGGATCGGTGCTGGGCAAGCGAACTGGTGAGTCAGTGCCAGCTAATCCTGCCTTTGAGAAGAATTTCGTGTAGGTTTCCGCATGCTGCTGCCGCTGCCTGTTCCATTTCTCCAAATGCTTCAGCTTCACTGAGAGAACCGCCGCCTGTAATGAATCCAGCCGACTGTTCCAGCCGATTTCTTCGTGGTAATAGCGTTGGCGACTTCCGTGCGCCCGCAACAAGCGAACCCTCGCGGCGAGATCTTCGTCGTTCGTCGTCACTGCCCCCGCATCGCCAAAGGCGCTCAGGTTCTTCGTTGGATAGAAACTGAAGCAAGCGAGTTCAGCGAGTGTTCCAGCGCGGCGACCACGCCATGTAGCGCCGAATGCTTGCGCAGCATCCTCGACGACGACCAGACCAAACTGTTTTGCAAGGTTGCCAAGCGCATCCATGTCGGCGCACTGTCCATAGAGATGCACCGGGAGGATCGCCTTCACACGAACGCGATGCTCGATCTGAGTCTGTACCGAATTGGGATCGAGGTTGTAGGTGTTGGGATCGATGTCGGCGAATACCGGACGCGCACCGATCCGCGTAATCGAGCTCGCCGTCGCGAAGAAGCTGAAGGGAGTAGTGACGACTTCGTCTCCCGGGCCGATACCCGCAGCGGCCAGGGCGAGAAAGATAGCATCGGTTCCTGAGGCGCACCCAATGCAAGAGTTCACTCCCAGAAACTGGGCCGCCCGAGCCTCAAAGTCGCTAACGGCCGGCCCAAGAATGTACTGCTGCGAATCACAAACGCCCTCGATGGCTGCCAGCACCTCGGTTCGAATGGCGGCGTATTGGCGCGACAGGTCGAGCAACGGAACGCCTTTGCGGCGTACCGAATCCGAAGCCCTCTCAACGGGAATTGCCTTTGTCTTCACAGCAACGCGCGATTCTACATCCTGCGATTTTCTCGCTGCCACCACTGTATGAATTCCACTCAAAAATTCCAAAAACCATTGTAAAGACAACTGTTGCTATGGAACTTGGAACTAGCTAATCCCAAGTATTCGACGTCTCGTCCCCACATCGCCGCGCGTGCCTTGGCGCGATTTTGCTCAGCTTGTCACAACTCCAACGCCCGTAAGGAGATAGATGCGATTGTTACGAATCTAGAACAGCGTGTTACGAGTAGCCATTTTTCGGCAAGGAGATTGCATTGTTTGGGTTCGTAGGTTTTCCCAAGGGATATACGGGAATATCTCTCTTCGTCCCATTATGGACATTCAGAACAGGAGAAGGCGAATGGCAACACGTAGATTCTGGAGGGCCCTTGTTGTCGGCTTCTTTTGCACTAGCTTGGCGTTACAGGTCTGGTCTGCTGAATTGACCGCTCGTATCCGAGGCACGGTTACAGACCCAACCGGCGCGGTGGTAGCGAATGCTACGGTCACCGCCACGAACATTGATACGGGAGTCGCTTACAACGCAAAAGCCCAAACTAGCGGAATCTACGAACTCCTGAACCTTCCGGTGGGTACCTATAATCTGGCTGCCACCGCTCCAGGCTTTCAGGCCTTCGCTGTCTCCGGTATCAAATTGAATATCGACCAGCAGTACGTGCAGGACATGAAGTTGAGTATTGGCAGCACGACGGAAAAGGTCGAAGTTCAGGCCAATGCCGTTCAGGTCGACACGACCAACATCCAACTCAGCAACGTGGTCGAAGCGAAGCAGATTGTGGATTTGCCGCTCATCGGGAGAAACTGGACCCAACTCGAACTCATTCAGCCAGGGGTACAAGCTGCCAGCGATCGATTCGGAACCTTCTCCGCGAATGGAAACCAAGCGCAGCAATCGAGCTACCTGATTAATGGCACAGACACGAACGATCTGCCGCTTAACACGGCGCTTTACATCCCCAGTCCGGATGCCCTTTCCCAGTTCAACTTAATCAGTAGCTCGCTGAATCCTGAATATGACCGGAACTCAGGAGCGATTGTCAGCGCTTCCATCAAGAATGGAACTAACCAATATCACGGCGGTGTCTTCGAGTTCTATCGCGACACCTTCCTGAATACGCATAACTTCTTTCAACTGACCGCTCCCAAGTTTCACCAGAATCTTTTCGGCGGAACTTTTGGAGGACCAATCTTCAAGGACAAGGCCTTTTTCTTCTTGTCGTATCAGGGGAATCGGGCAGTGCAGCCGCAGGCAGTCAACAACAACACCGTGTTTACACCAGCCCAACTCCTGGGACAATTTGGAGCGACCTTGAAAGCAAACAAGGTTCCCGGCACGCTTCTAGCGGCCACTGGTTGTGCAGCGGGTTCAACTTGGGCTTCATGTTTCCCTTCGGGCAATATACCCGCTTCGGCATTTAATCCGATATCCGTGGCTCTGACGAAGAAGTACGTGCCCCTTCCGAACGCGGCGAACAACCAATTTCTGTTTAACCCAACCCAACAGACGATTCAGGATCAGGGAATTGCTCGAGTTGACGGCAACGTCAATTCGAACAACCAGCTTTGGGGAGTACTCGTCTTTCAACACGCTCCGTCGAGTCGAGACCTTCCGTTTACCGGTGCCACACTGCCCGGTTTCGGCGATCAGAATAAGTCTGAGGTTCACCAGTACACAGGATCGTGGACCCACCTATTTAGTTCCGCGATGCTGAATGAGTTTCGCCTGGGCTATTCTCGCTTGAACTTCGATGCTGTTGAGCCGCAGCAGCCGGTTCTACCTTCCAGTGTCGGATTCCAGATCACCCCGCAAAACACCCAGTCCGCGGGCTTGCCTCTGATGTCAGTAACTGGGCTTTTCAGTCTTGGATTCAGCAGCAACGGTCCTCAGCCACGTATCGATCAGACTTATCAAGTCACCGACAATTTCTCAAAGATCGTCGGCAATCACTCATTGAAGTTTGGATACGAAGGTCGGCGCTTCAACGTAGACAATCCCTTCTTCGGCCGCAACAACGGTTCGTTTGCGTTCGGCGGAACGGGTCAATACTCGACCGGCAACGCCGGACTGGATTTCCTGCTTGGCAATCCTGACACTTATGGTCAAGGCGCGGGCGGCATTATTAACGCCAATGCCTATGAGCATTACATGTATGGTCAGGATCAATGGAAGGTCCGTGACAACCTTACCCTGACCTACGGTGCCGGATGGCAGATCGATACCCCCTTCCACAACCGTCAGTTCAAGGGGCTTGGTACTAACTGTTTCATTCCGGGACAAACATCAAAGGTATTCCCGACGGCACCGACAGGCCTAAATTATCCAGGGGATCCTGGATGCAACGACGCCAGCGGCGCCAATACAGCTTGGAAGGATGTTGGCCCACGTGTTGGATTTGCTTACGCTCCGAACCTGGGCTTCCTGTCAGGTGGGGAGTCACGCAAGCTCTCGATTCGGGGCGGCTACGGTCTCTACTTCAATCGCACCGAAGAAGAAACCTCGCTGCAGAACCTCGGCGCCCCGCCGTTTGGATTGAGTTCGGCTGGAGCCAATGACACAGGTCCCGCCACAACCGCTCCCGCCTTCGCGAATCCATATCAGGACATCAACAGCGGGACTGCCTTTCCCAACAAGTTTCCTTTCACTTTCCCGACCGCTGGGTCTGCGGTGGACTTCACTAAATTCGAACCAATTGGAATCAGCCTCTACAGCCCACATTTCCGCATTCCCTACTCGGAAAACTTCAACTTAACGATTGAGCGGCAGATGCCCACCAACATCGTGGCACGGATGAGCTATGTTGGCGCGCTTGGACGTCATGAGCAGATCACCTACGAAGGAAATCCGATCACTCAAGCTGGGCATGATGCCTGCCTGATTACTCCTGCGTGCGTTTCTGGTCGCAACAACCAGGTGGTCAATTTCCCCACGCATACTGCCTTTGCGCCAGGAAACCTGATTGCGAGCGCCGGCACTATCGATACCATCGGTGCCTCCAATTACCATTCGCTCCAATTAAGTGCAACCAAGGGCTATACGCATGGACTGCTGTTTCAAGCCAGCTACACCTGGTCTCACGCCATTGATAACGGGTCGAGCTTCGAGAATTCCGGCTTTGGTGGATCAAACCGTGGTTACAACCAATTCGTTCCCGGCTTGAATGTCGGCGACTCGCAGTTCGACGTGCGTCATCGGTTCGTCTTCAGTCCGGTGTATGACGTGCCAAACTGGAGGGCTCTGCCGGGAATGCACTGGCTGCCTGATGTAATCGGCAAGGGATGGGAAATCAGCGGAATTCTGACGTTCGCAACTGGCTTCCCGATCGATATCCGCACCAGCTCCGGCTCACTCTCGCTTTTCTGTTCCAGCAACTTCCAGTTTTATGCGTGCCCGGATGTTCCCAATCAGATCGCTCCAATCAAGGAACTCGATCCGCGCGTGGGTAAGAACTTCTGGTTCGATCCTACGAGCTTTGCGACTGAAGCCGTCGGTACATTTGGCAATACGCACCGCAATCCGCTGCATGGGCCTGGAATCAACAACACAGATGTTGCGATTTTCAAGAACATCTATTTCTGGCCGGGTAGCGAAAGCAAATACGTCCAGCTTCGATTGGAGAGCTACAACGCGTTCAATCACACGCAGTTCTACAACTCAGCTTCTCCGGCGAATATCACCACAACAATAACGAGCGCGAACTTTGGCCGCATCAGCTCAGCGGCTCCTGGTCGTGCGACGCAACTGGCTGCCAAGATCTACTTCTAGGCCGATGTAGAGGCTCCTAGGGCACCGCGATTGCGGTGCCCTTTTTCTTTGGATCCGCCATGGCGAATTCAGTGGCTCATGCGCGTCTGCGTATGCGCATCGCCTCACAGGCAACGATGTGGGACAAGTCGAGGCTGTGTGTACACAAAATGGAAGCTTTCAGGGATTGTTCCGCAAAAACATATCCACAGGTGGGACGAACTGGTGTTGATAAGGGATGTAAGTGGTTGATTTTCATAGCTTAACAAAATTTTACGACTTGGTAACCCGACTGCTCTACCGAAGGAGTCGTTTTCCCTTTTGGGAAGCAGGAGGCGCGAGTTCCCCTTGCTCGCACGGCCAACTCCCTCAGCCTTAAGCTTCGACGCCTTTCCAAACGGGTATTCCAACAAACTTCTCCAGGAGGCAGCATGCAAAGAGTTCGCTTCGTTAGCGGAAGCACTGTCCGGCGATTGGTGGCGCTTCTTAGTCTGGCGTTTTTGATCACAGCACCACTGTTCGCGCAGTCAGCGGCTCGTATTGAAGGTACTGTGCAGGATCCCAATGGCGCGGTGATTGCAAACGCCAAGATTTCTGCCGTAAACATAAAGACTCAGGCCCACTTTGAGGCCGCCACAAGCGATCACGGGCAATTTGTTCTTCCGTCCGTGCCACCTGGGATTTATTCGCTCACGATCGAATCCCCGGGCTTTCAGAAGCAGATTGTTGAAAACGTGGAAGTGAACGTCGGAGCAGTCGTCCCTGCGCTTATCCATCTCAAGGTTGGGCAGGCTCTTGACACAATTACGGTCGAAGCCAACGCGCTTACAGTCCAAACCACTTCTTCTGAAATCTCGCGTCAGATCACGATTCGTGACATCGACACCCTTCCGCAGCTCGGCAGAACTCCAATTACGCTTGCCGCCTTCCAACCCGGTGTTCAGCTCAATCCCGGCGATGTCACCTTTTCGCACGTGAACGGACAGAGGGGAGGGAGCAACAACTCCTCGCTCGATGGAATCGACGTGAACGATTCGCTGGTGCCGCGTCTTGGCCTCTCGCTCACCGCCAATAACACCGACTCTGTGGGTGAGTTCCGGATCGTTACTGAAGGCGGCAAGGCAGAATACGGCCGCAGTGCCGGAGCGCAAGTCGACTTGGTAACGCGCAGTGGAACCAACAACTATCACGGCGACGCTTTCGATTACCTGCGCAATACCGATCTGAACGCCAACGATTACTTCAGCAACCTGTCTGGTACACCTCGTCCAAAATTCATCCAGAACATCTTCGGCGGATCGTTTGGTGGCCCCATCCAGCACGACAAGACTTTTATCTTCGGCAACTATCAGGGACGCCGAACCAAGCAAGAAATTGTCCGCAACCGCCAGGTTCTGAGCACACTGGCACGGCAGGGAATTTTCCAGTGGAGAGACTCGAGTGGTCTCCACAGCTTCAATATTGCCGCTAACGATCCGCGCAAGATCGGAGTGGATCCCGCAATGGCGAAGCTGTTTGCCCTTGTACCTGCTCCGAACAACCTGGATACCGGCGATGGACTCAACACCGTGGGATTCCGCTTCAACAATCCCAACGACAGTATCGAGGATCAGTTCACCATCAGGGGCGACCACAACATCACCAACAACATCAAGGCATTTCTGCGGTGGAGCTGGCAGCGGAATTCCGCGATCGACAGCCTCAACAATGCCGATGCAACTTATCCTGGACAACCGCAAGGTACGCAGGGCGGACATCGCTGGGGCTTCGCTACTGGTGCGGATTGGACGATCAGCAATACCTTGATCAACGAATTCCGGGCGGGACACCAGAGCGCTTCAGTGACATTCGCGCGGCCAGCGCGACTCAAGGGTCCCACAGTTATTACCAATCTCTTTAACCCCGATCCCATCAACTCGGCCTACGCTCAAGGGCGAAACTCTCCCGTGAACGAGTTCACCGACAATATGACGAAGGTTCACGGCAATCACGCATTTCGTTGGGGCGGTAACATTCGCCGCACGCTGCAGACCGGCTTCAATGACAACGGTATCTATCAGAACGTGACTACGGCAGTGGCTAACGGCAATACACCGCCGGCATCTGCGGCACCTGCCGGACTCAGCAGCGCACAACTCTCGACCTTCCAGCAGCTCTATAACGATGCCCTGGGCCGCATGGACGCAGTAGCGGAAACGTTTTATAGCCGCGACCTATCTTCGTTCCAAGCCCCGGGTACCACTCGCCAACGTGACTACCTGCTCACAGAGATGGGCTATTACTTCCAGGATGATTGGAAGTTCTCGCCCAGACTGACCGTCAATGCTGGACTGCGCTGGGAATATTTCGGCATGCCGCATGAGAAGAACGGAATCCAGGCAACTGTCATCGGGGCGGATCAGGTTACACCCTTCAACACGAGCACGAATCTGACCGTTCAGCCCAGCGATGCTTTTTACAATAAAGACTGGAACAATTTCGCTCCCCGTGTTGGGTTCGCATGGGACGTAAAAGGTGACGGAAAAACAGCCGTCCGAGGCAACTACGGTATTTTTTATGACCGTAACATCGGAGCCGTTGTCAACACTGTGGATGGCAGTACCCCAGGCTTTTCGCAGGGTGTGACGGTATTTCCCAACACCTCAACAACAGATGTGCGCGTCAACGATGGTGTCCCGCTGCCCCCGCAACCGGCAGCACCGGTCTTAACGCTACCGGTTACCAATCGCACCAGCAGCATCGCACTTTTCAATCCGAACCTGCGAAGTGGCTATGTCCACCACTTTGCGCTAAGTATTCAGCGGGAAGTGCTTCACAACACCGTTCTCGAGGTTGGCTACGTGGGTACACGCGGAGTCAAACTGTTTATGGATCGCGATCTCAACCAGATGAAGGACGGCGGACAGTTTCTGTCGGACTTCAAGGAGATTCAGGCGTTCCAAGCAAACGGCACCGCACCCTCGGCCGGGAATCTGTTGGTGAAGATGTTCGGAACGCCGGCATCTGTGATCAGTTCGCTCGGCGCTTCCAACTTCACCTTGGGCAATATCGCTACGGCAGCCAATACCCTGGATCGTTCTTTCAACAGCAAGTACGCTGCCGCCGGTCTGCCACAAACCTTTATGCGCAACTACCCACAGTTCAACCAGGTAGTTTGGGGTTCGAACGATGGCAGGTCCTACTACGACGCATTGCAGGCCAGCCTGCGACGCACTACCGGACTGCTGAAGACTTCGGCGAACTACACCTACAGCAAGGCGATCGACAACATCTCGATCGAAGGCAACGGATTTGGCGCGGCTAACAATCCCGTTGACAACTTCAATCTCGCGTTGAATCGTGCCCGCGGCGATTTCGACCACAGGCACAGCTTCAACTCATCGGTCATCCTCACCCTCCCGTTCGGGAAAGGACAGCGTTTCGGAAGCAACATGCCGAAATGGCTCGACACGATCGCTGGCGGATGGGAAATTGGTACTCTCTTCGTTCTACAGGATGGAGCGCCGTTTACGGTGTATTCGAATCGCACCACTGGTGGTTTGACCGCTGCCAGTACTACGAGTGGAACGTGGGCAAACTTCGCAGGCACCGACAAGAACATCGGAACCCCGCATTACAATCCGGATGGCAGCATTACCTTCTTTACGCCGGATCAGGTGGCTTTGTTCAGCTTCCCGACCGCTGGTTCGGTCGGCAATTCTGGCCGAAACGCCTTCCGTGGTCCGCGCTTCTTCAACGTCGATTCATCATTGGTGAAGCGCTTCAAGGTCACGGAGAGTCAGGCTGTGACGTTCCGGGCGGAAGCTTACAACATGCTGAACAATCCCAACTTCGGCATTACAACCGGCAACCTCAACCTGAACAACCCCACGACACTGGGAAAGATTCAGTCAACTCTCGGCGGAGCTCAAGGTACCTCGTCACGCGTTATGCAGCTTGCTCTGCGTTACGACTTCTGAGACCTGGGGTTCATAACAGGATTCTCGATAGGCCAGCCGCAAGGCTGGCCTTATTTTTTTGTCTGCGAGTCTAAACGCCGAAGAGAGGGAAGTGGCTGGCCGCGGCCATGAAGAAGATGATCACTAACGTTAGGTCGAAGCTGAACCGCGAAGTGAGAGCGGCTTGCCGGGCGAGCGTGGCAGCTTCGGGCGGCATCGGCGATCCGTTCTTGCCGGCGGCCTCCATCCAGCGCAGGATCTTCTTGTTGGCGCGCCACACAATTCCCCAGACATTGAGCAGAAGGAAGAATCCCATTCCGCCGCCAATTCCGATGGCGAGGGAACGATTGCTCTCCCAGCCGTGCGAGTTGATGCGAAGGAAGAGCCAGCTTGCGGCTATCATCACTACTGCCGATCCGATGAAGAGCAGGGCAGCATTTCCGACACGCAGCAACGCGTAAAAGATGATCCAGACAACGATCCAGATCAGGATCCAACTGCCGAAGAATGCCCCGGCATTTCCGTGCCCGTTCTTGGCTTCGGCTCCTGCGATCTGGCCGAAATAGGCGAAGCCGCTTAGGACGGCCACAAGAGAAGCCCAGCGGAACCAATTCAGCGTCGGCCACATCAGCGGGGGCAGCACGCGCGTGCGCGTCGCAGGATCGAGTCCGGCAGAAAACTGAGTGCTGACGAGGTTGAAGAAATAAAGGAAGCCGATCCAGATAATAGAGCTCACGATGTGAAGCCAGCGCCAGAACAGCTCGACGTTGACGGTCATGCCCTGCGGCCAGTGAACGAGAGGTGCGGCGGGGGCCATTCGCGTGGTCTACCGCCAAACCAGGAAAGCGATGCCTGCTATCAGTACCGCAAGCGTAGCGGAGACGGCGGTGCAAAGCAGCAGCGTAATGCCAAACTCAAATGGATTTCCCGGAGTCTGGTTGTGCGGTTGGTAATCGCTCATGCGGACTAATGTATGACCTGCACGCCTGAGTATGCAACTCGGGCGAGATGGCTTACACTTTCGGTTTCAAAATATGCGGCCAACACTCCTGCTTGGGTTTCTGTTAGCTCTTCCGATTGCCGCGCAGCAACTGCCGCAAGCTGGCTCGGCAAAATCCGCGCCTACCGTGCAGGAGAAGCTTGGATATCCGGCAACCGCGCGGCTGCTCATTATTCATGCCGACGATTTTGGGATGTCGCATTCCGTGAATCGTGCAATCTCGCAGGCGTTAGAGAACGGTTGGGTGACGTCGGCTAGCATTCTCGTGCCATGTCCCTGGCTTCCGGAAGTCGCGCGGTGGGCGCAGTCGCACCAGCAAGCCGATTTGGGAATTCATCAGGCGCTCAACAGCGAGTGGCGGGATTTTCGGTGGGGGCCGGTAAGTTCGAAGGACAAAGTTCCGAGTCTGCTCGATGAGCAAGGATATCTTCCACTCCTCGAAAGTCAGGTTGTACCGCGAGCCAAGCCTGCTGAAGTAGAAACCGAGCTGCACGCGCAAATCGACCGAGCGCGCGGCATGGGCATTCCTCTAACCCACCTCGACACGCACATGGGTGCGCTTCTGGGATCGCCTGGGCTGATCCAGGTCTACCGCAAGGTCGCGCAAGACTATCACCTGCCGATTCCGCTGAAGCGAGCTAAGAACAGCGACCAGCTCACGTTGGCGCCATCGGAAGGGCTGGTTGATGAAGTTCTGCAGATCACTCCCGGCGTGCCGCCCGAGCAGTGGTGGAAGACCTACGAGAACATGCTCCAACCGCTCGGGCCGGGTGTGTATGAATTAATCGTTCACCTTGCGTATGACGATGATGAAATGCGCGGCGCGACTTGGAATCATCCTGACTGGGGCGCGGCATGGCGTCAGCATGACTTTGACATGGTGAAGAGTTCGGAGTTCCGGCAGTTTTTGAAGGACCAAGGATTCGTGCTCGTCGGCTGGAAGGATTTGGCACGTGCTTGGGCAAAGTAAGTTTGTATTTCCCGCAGCACGAAAAGAAACGGAAACCATGAATACCGTCGTCCCTCGCGCGGTTGTTTCGCGCGGGGGATCTGCTTCTCTCTTGGTCCATTCAACAAGAACGGGACAGCAGATCCCCCGCTCCGCAGCTAAGTTTCTCGCCCTGGAAGCTACATCGCTGCGGAGCGAGGGATGACAGTTCTAAATGAGAACTGCAGTGTGAGTCGTACGAAGAGCCATCACTTAGGAGGAAGCATTGTCATCATTCAGATCGTTGCTTGCCTGGATTCTCATCCTTACTTTTGTTCCATTCAGTTCAGCACAGCAGACGCCTTCCGCAAATAATTCACCGAAAACTTTGATCGGATACACAACCGACTCCTCGCGCGCAGAGCGGGAGTGGGAGCAGAAGTTCCGCGAGATTCCCGCGCCCGATCAGCTGCGCGAGAACATGCGTCGGCTGAGTGCATTCCCGCATCACGTCGGCTCGGCGTACGACAAGGACAATGCTGAGTGGATGCTAGCGAAGTTCAAATCATGGGGCTTCGATGCCCAGATTGAGAGTTTCGACGTTCTCTTTCCCACTCCGAAAGAGCGGGTGGTTGAACTGATCGCGCCGACAAAGTATCGCGCCAAACTGGAGGAGCCCCCGGTTGCGGGCGATCCAACGTCGAGCCAGACACAACAGCAACTGCCAACGTACAACGCTTACTCGGCTGACGGCGATGTGACCGGTCCTCTGGTCTACGTGAACTATGGAATGCGCGACGACTATGACCAGCTCGATCGCATGGGCATTTCGGTAAAAGGCGCGATTGTGATCGCGCGTTACGGCGGCGGATGGCGGGGTATCAAGCCGAAGGTTGCGTATGAGCATGGCGCAAAGGGCTGCATCATCTACTCCGATCCCGCTGACGATGGCTATGCTCCGGGCGATGTTTATCCCAAGGGCGCATACCGTCCGAAAGAAGGCGTGCAGCGCGGAAGCGTGGAAGACACGGATTATCCCGGCGATCCGCTCACTCCCGGTGTTGGCGCTACCAAAGACGCGAAGCGACTGGCGATCAGTGAGAGCAAGGTCATTCAGAAAATTCCCGTGCTGCCCATCTCGTACGAAGACGCGCAGCCGCTGCTGGCTGCGATGGGCGGCGAAGTGGTGCCGGAGAAGTGGGCGGGCGGACTGCCGATTACCTATCACATGGGGCCCGGACCGGCGCAAGTGCACCTCGTCGTGAAGTCGAATTGGGACATCAAGCCTCTTTACGACGTTATAGCGCGAGTCCCTGGATCGACTTATCCGGATGAATGGGTGATCCGCGGCAATCATCACGATGCCTGGGTGAACGGCGCGGATGATCCCATTTCGGGAGCGTCGGCCGTCCTTGAGGAAGGGCGTGCGCTGGGAGAACTTCTCAAGCAGGGCTGGAAGCCCAAACGCACCATCATTTACTGCCTGTGGGACGGGGAAGAGCCCGGTTTGCTCGGGTCCACCGAGTGGGTCGAGACTCACTTACCGGAGCTGCGCCAACACGCAGTAATGTATGTGAACTCTGACAGCAATGGTCGTGGCTTCTGGCGCGCATCGGGCGATCATCGTCTCGAACGCTTCATCAACGACGTTGGACGCGACATTCAAGATCCGGAAAAGCCGCAGCTTACGGTTTGGCAGCGCGCGCGGTTACAACGCATCGCACGTGCGAGCGGAGCCGAGGACCGTGGTGATTTGCGCCGAGCGCCACAGCTCCGAATCGGGGCGTTAGGCGACGGCTCCGATTACGCTCCGTTTCTCGATCACGCAGGCGTGGCTGCGTTGAACCTTGGATTCGGTGGCGAAGGAGGAGGCGGGGTCTATCACTCGATCTACGACGACTTCTATTGGTACACGCATTTTGCCGACACCAAGTTTGTCTACGGTCGTGCGCTTGCCCAGCTCGCCGGCACGGCCGTCATGCGAATGGCCGATGCGGAGATGCTTCCGCTGAGCTTCGGCGATTCCGCAGACACAATTGCCCGCTATGTGAAAGAACTTGAAACCCTGCTCAAGACCGAACAGGACAAGCAGAAGGAAGTCAATCAGCAACTGGATGAGGGCGTGTACGAGGCGACCTCTGATCCTGAGCATCCAACTGTTGCTCCAAAACGGGAAGAGTTGCCGCCGTTCATCAATTTCGCTCCACTGGAAAACGGTAGCGCAGCAATGAAGCGCAGCGCCGACCATTTTGAGAAAGCACTGGCAAAGGCGCAGGAGCATGGCGGGTCGGCTTACTCGAGCAATGCGCTTCAGAAGCTCAATCATAAGCTCATTGAAGCACAGCGCGCGTTTCTCGATGAGAACGGTCTACCAGAGCGGCCGTGGTTCAAGAACCAGATCTACGCCCCTGGCGCCTACACGGGGTATGGAGTGAAGACCATTCCTGCCGTTCGCGAAGCTATCGAACAGAAGAAGTGGTCGCAGGCGGAGCAGGGGACGCAGACGGTCGGCAGGGTGCTGCAGGCCGAGGCAGACTTGATCGAAGACGCTGCCAAACAGTTGGAGGCTTTGGATCAGGCAAAGTAGCTCCCTCGTTGCTAACGACTGTCATCCTGAGGCCAATATCGGGGCCTCAGGATGACAGACGTGAGAGGTATCATCAGACCCGCTCCGGCTCCGCCGCTTCGAGAGCGATGCGAACTTCCTTGGTTCCCAGAACGGTATGCCTTGCCTTCAATACAACGTTGCCGGGTTCGTGCTTAGCACGAACCCACACAGCGCCACAGCCACCGAAGAGGCTGAACGGGTTCTCACCGATAAGCTCCGCTGGGCCCTCCAGGCTCAGTGCAATTGCTCCTGTGGAGTAGCGCCGCAGATTACCGTGTTCGTCGGTAACGCGCATGACGACGCGCGTACTGTCGGCGCCATCAGCGACCAGTTTTGCATCATCAGCTGACAGCAAGAATTGCCGGTCGATTCCGGCGTGTGCGTAATGTTTTTCTACGACCTTCTTCCCAGCCACGTATCCTTCGATCCTGAGAGGCGCGTTCCTCGGTCCCTTATGTAGGTTCACCGTATAAGGTGGATGGGGCAGGTTGCCGAAGGCCGCGCGATCGGGATCGGCCTCTGCCGCCAGCCGGTCACCGACGTAGAACTTCAGATGGTCGCAATTGGAGCAGACCACTGCAGTCTCCATCACCTGGCTCCAATCGTCCGCCGCGGACCACTGAAAAGCTGGTTCCAACACAATCTCTTCGGAGGGATCGCATTGTGACTGGTAGAAAAATGCCGCGGGCTTGGGCAACCGAAATATGTCGCTCACCCCGTGGTAACAGATGCGATCACCGGATCCGAATTCCTCGTGCGTGTCGTAGTCGAAGGCGCACCAACCTAAGCCTCCAGCGTATTGCGGGCTGCTTGCGATTGTGTTGTGCACTCGCGCGTGCCGCCGGATATGCTCGGCGAGCCGTTCGCCGCTGTCGTTCATTTTCGTCGGATAAGTGTGACCACAGAATTCAGTGTTCAGATAGGCCGGATGGTTGGGCGGCTTCAGCGGGAAGCCGAAGTCGTTCATGGTGAAAACATTTTCCAGGAACTCCGATTCCTGGAAATAGCGAACGCCGCCAGTTTGTCGTGTGGAGTCGAGCTCGTGCGCCACGGCGTTGGTTTTGACGTAGAAGTCATGGTGGTCGCGTGACTCGTTGATGCGCACACCCCAGAGAATGATCGACGGATGATTCCAGTCGCGACGCACCATGCGGCGAACGTTATCGATCGAGATCTCCTGCCACTTCTCATCGCCAACGTGCTGCCAGCCGGGGATCTCCTCGAAAACCAGGAGGCCGAGTTCGTCACAGGCATCGAGAAAATCCGGGGATTGCGGGTAGTGCGATGTCCTCACGATATTGCACTTGAGTTCCCTTTTCAGGATGTAAGCGTCGCGTCGCTGACCACGCGCGGCCATCGCCTGACCAACGAACGGAAATGTTTGATGGCGGTCGAGTCCGCGCAGCTTAACCTCCTGCCCGTTGACTTCGAAACCATGATCGGTGAAGCGGGCGTTGCGAAAGCCGAAGCGACGGCGGTCTTCGTCGATCGTGGTCTCGTTTTGCTTGAGTCGAACCACCATGGTGTACAAGTTGGGATTCTCCAGGTCCCACTTGCGAACCGAGCCAAACCCGCTGAGCGTGACGTCATAGGCCACCGGATCGACTGCCGCCGCCGCTGGAACCGTTTGGTGAGCTGTAGCCACGACGCGATCCTTATCACGAAGTTCCACTTCCAAAGTGAGCGGGCTTGGTTGGGCGTCGAGCCGCCCGATGAAACAGGAAGCAGCCACGGTCGGCCGGTCCGAGAGAACATTGCCGGGCCTAACAAAGATGTTTTCGATGTACGTGGACTGCACAAGACGTAGACGCACGTCGCGATAGATTCCACCGAACGTCAGGTAATCGATCTCGCCGCCAAACGGAGGAACATCGGGGCGTTCCGTGGAATCGAGCTCCACGGCAAGAAGGTTGTCGGCGTTCCAATTGATGTGTGGCGTCAGGTCAAAGGAGAAAGGCGTGTATCCACCCTTGTATTCGCCGAGACGCTGACCGTTAATCCACACAGTCGAGGCAGTCATGGCTCCCTCGAAGTCCGCGAAGATATGCCGACCGCGGGCTTCGGGCGGGAGCCGGAATTTGCGGCGATAGATGGAGACGAACTGATAAGACTTTTCGTCGAAGCTATGCCACGGAAGCATCTTGTTGGTGTGCGGAATTGTCACCTGGTCGAATTTGGAATCGTCGAAATCGGTAGCAGTATCGTTCTGAGCCCGCTGCGCGCTGAATCGCCAATTCCGGTTGAGAGGAAAAACGAGTCGCCCAGAAGGCGAGCTGTTCGGTGTTGGAAGCGTGAGCGCGTCTGATTGAAACGCCAGAGTGGCAAGCGTTGCCGACCCAGTCTTCACAAAGTCTCTTCGATTCATTTTGTAGGTTGATCCAGTGAGATTGCGAGCGGGACAGTGTTTCAGAAACAGGTTCTCTCTGCAATGGCATTGTCGTCGATGGCTCGCTCTCTCCCGACAGCCAGCGCCGTGCACTCGTATAAAATCGGCAGCATGCGCCGTTTCAACGTGCTTTCTTTTCTTTTCCTTGTCTTGTCCATCGTATCTGTCCATGCGCAGCTCGCTCCCGGAGCTCCTGGCCAGATGGCACATTGGACCAGCGGTAATAAGCAGGGTGTAGGTACTTCGAATTCGTTAGGTTCTCACGTTTGGTTTACGCTCGGCCCGGATGGCGTTCTCAACGAGGTCTACTATCCCACCGTCGATAAAGCGAATACGCGCACGTTGGAGTTCGTCGTCACCGATGGCAAAAGTTGGGTAGAGCGGGAGTCCGAAGATACTACGCATCAAATCGAGGTTCCGGATACCGAGGTGCTCAGCTTCCGCGAGGTGAACACCTCCAAAGCAGGCCGCTACCGCATCACGAAGACATACATTACCGACCCAGAACGGGACACTTTGCTGATTCAGATACGTTTTCAGCGTCTGAAATCCGGTCAAGTGCAGCTCTATGTACTGTACGATCCCTCCATCAACAACAGCGGAATGCACGACACCGGTTATAGCGTCGATGAGACGCTGGTTGCCTCTGACAACGGGGTTGCCTCCGCACTTGCCAGCAGTCTTCCGTTTACTAAGACCACTAGCGGGTATTTAGGAACAAGCGACGGTCTCGTGGAGCTCAGAAAGTCATTCGCGCTCAAGAATACTTATGCGCGAGCGCAGGATGGCAACGTTGTGCAAACGGCTGAGCTTCCCTCGGCGGCGACTCGCGATGTGAACTTCACCATCGCTCTCGCGTTCGGACCCGAAGGCGAAGTGGCGATAGAGACTGCCAGAAAATCTCTGCAAAAAGGCTACGAGCACGCATATACGGAGTACGCGAAAGGATGGAGGGATTGGATCGCTACGCTGAAGCAAGTCGATCCAAAGTATCGCGATCAATATCAGATTGCCGCGATGGTGATGAAGGCGCACGAGGACAAAACATATCGCGGTGCCGGTGCCGCCTCGCTCACAATCCCATGGGGAGAGGAGACCGACGCCGATCAGCCTTCAGTCGGCGGCTATCACTTAGTGTGGTCGCGGGATTTGTACGAGGTGGCGACCGCTTTTTATGCCATGGGAGATAAGGAAGCTGCGGATCGGGCGCTGAACTATCTCTTTAGTGTGCAGCAGAAGCCAGATGGCTCCTTCCCGCAGAATTCATGGCTTGATGGGCGCCCATTTTGGGGTTCGCTTCAGATGGACGAAGTCTCGTATCCGCTGATTCTCGCCTGGCAGTTCGGACGAACGGATTCGCAGACCTACGAGAAGCACGTGAAGCCTGCGGCGAACTTTATTGTAAAGAATGGCCCCGCTTCGCCTCAGGAGCGATGGGAGGAGCAGTCGGGATATTCTCCTTCCACGATCGCTGCCGAGATCGCGGGATTGGTCTGTGCCGCGCGAATCGCGCAGATGAATCATGATGATGATGCGGGTGTACAGTGGTTGAACACTGCCAATGACTGGGCTAATAAGCTCGAGACTTGGACTGTAACCCAAAATGGGAAGTATGCAGACCATTATTTTCTTCGTTTAAGCCAACATGGACAACCGAACTCGGGGGAGATCATCAACATCGCCAACAAAGGTGGTACGTGGGACGAGCGTGAAATTGTCGATGCGGGATTTCTCGAGCTAGTGCGTCTCGGAATTCGACCTGCCGGTGATCCACTCATCGAGAAATCCCTTGGAGTGATTGATTCCGTCATCAAGGTCGACAGTCCAAATGGTCCGGTTTGGTATCGCTATAACCACGACGGCTATGGCGAACAGGCGGATGGCCATGGTTACAACGAAGTAGGCATTGGCCGGTTGTGGGTTTTGCTCGCGGGAGAACGCGGCGAATATGCGGTCGCGTCGGGAAAGGATCCCGCACCTTATCTAGATGCCATGCAGAAGATGGCCAATGCCGGCCATATGCTTGGCGAACAGGTCTGGGACAGAAAGGAGTCTCCAGATCCGAACCGCTTCCAATTTGGAGAAGCGACGGGTTCTGCGACACCGCTTAATTGGACCTGCGCGCAATTTGTTCGACTGGCTGTCGCTGCTGAAGATAAAAAGCTGCCAGAGACGCCGGCAATCGTAACCGAGCATTTTGCTCAGCGAAAGCCTCAAACAGGCTCTCTTCGCTAAATGCAACAGCATCTTCAACTTTCCATACCACCTGTACGACAAGTAGTGCCAAAGTGGGAGCGCGTACCGTAAACCCTCCTTGCTTGGCCATATAATCTTCGCAGCGGAAAACTTCTGCTGTGAGGTTATTTTGAAGAAGACGCTTGTAACGATCGCTTGCGCGGTGTTCATGTCTGGGTTTGGGTTTGCGCAAAAGGCAGATTTCGCCGTTCTGGTCGGCGGCATATTCACAACGGACAAGACTCCTAGTTCCGGCACTGGAACGTGCCCGACCGGCAATCCATTCTGCGGACAGACGATTCACACGCCAGCGAAGATCTCGTTTGAAGGAGCGTTGGGCGTGAGAATGCTCAACGCGCATATTGTGTCGCTCCACTTAGACCTCCCGGTGGTTGGAACGCCTACGCGGACAGTGATTCAAGGTGGATTTCGACAAGACTATTCGACCGTCTTTTTCACTCCGGGGGCCCGCTTGAAGCTTGCGGTCCCATTCTTTTCGCCATTTGGCGTTGTGGGTGGAGGTTTCGCTCACGTCTCGCCTGACTCCACCGGAACTTCGAATCCTGGCAGCAGCACGGTTGGAGCATTTCAAATAGGTGGTGGATTCGATCTCACGCCATTACCTCTGATAGGGCTTCGATTCGAGGCACGTGTATTCCATACTGGGACTCCAAATTTTAATATTGGAGAAAACCAGGTCTTCGCCGGAGCGGGACTCGTTCTGCGGTTCTGATTTTGGCAATCGCTATTGCACCTAAGTTCTGAACTGGCCCTCAACGGGGCATGTGATTTTCAAGTCCCATTGGTCGCATGTCCCTCTGTCAGTGACGTTACTGAAGAATCCCTTTTAAGCAGCAATTGCCTTGGAGTGAGCTGCGAATCGAGTTAAAACGCACCCATTATGGGTGCAAGTTACCTGACCGAACTGTCACTCCGCGCGGGACTTCAGTGTTTCCCGAAACTATCCACGTTCAAAACCGATACTCAATCCAGCAAAGCCACTGGATTAGGCATGCGCGGAGGATTCGCTATTGCCGTTGGGCTGGTTACCGTCCACAACACCAGCAGTGTCGCGGCAATGGTTTGCTTCCGAAAGCAGGGTGATGTTCGCCAGCTCGAAGCTGCACTGAAGGACCTGCCGGAGTTCAAAGGTTTTGCGGTCAGGAAGACGATTAAAGTTCAGAACGATCAGGCCGTCTTCTCCTGGCCTTACACCCTGAAGAAGCCAAGTTCCGAAACGGTTGTCGCGCTCCTCGACAGTGTTATTGGCGTGATCAAACAGTTTGTTCCTGCTCACGATGGAAAGTGCGATGACTGCCAGATTGCAACTGTGAGCAACGTGACGTTAGTTAACAACATTCCGGGATTCCATTGCACGGGCTGCCAGACACGCCTTTCTGAAGCGAAGGAAAGAGAAGCTGCAGAGTACGCGAGTAGAAGCGCGCGATTTCCTCAGGGAATTCTGTTCGGCGCCGCAGCCGCAGCAGCTTTTGCTCTGGCATGGACCGTGTTGCTTGGCTGGATTGAGCTCGGATCCAACACCTGGTATCCGAAGCTGCATATTGCAGTAAGTCTCTTGGCTAGCATGTTCGTGGCATGGGCATTCTTCAAAGGGGCTGGAAAGGTAAACCGAACTGGTCAGCTGCTTGCCGTTGTTCTGACTCTGCTCGGAAAATTTGGGGGAGATGCGATTTTTTATGCACGAGTTTTGGCGGATCAGTGGCATATCCCCTTGAGTTCGCATGTCATCGCCTTTGCGATTACTCATTTTTGGGCACTGAAGCTCACCTTTTACGGAGGTTGGAGCATCGTCCTGCTGCTCTCTGATCTAGGCTTTGCGGCAGCGATTCCCTGGATGCCTTGGGGCAAGATCCCGAAGTTCCAGCCTACGTTTGTAGCCGTGCAGGGAGATAAGCTGGTTCCACTTCAAGTGGGAACGATGAAGGCTGCAAGCGCGGCAGGACTGAGCTAACCAGTAGGCTCGAGCTACGCTGCTGTGGACCTAATGCGCACGCGGTTCCAGAAACACACTCCGTAAGCTCCAGCTCCGGCAAACATTACCAGCAAGCTGAACCACAGCGCGTTCATGCCCGCGATGGTATCACCGCGACTGTGAAGTCCCGCGATGACGATGAGCGTTGTTGGAACCACTCCCAACAGAGCGCAAGCCAAAACTCCACCAGGAACACGGAATGGACGGGTCAGTTCAGGCTCGCGGATCCTGAGTAATACCAGCGCGACGAACTCCAGCACCATGCTTGCGCCCCACAGGATGATGTCGAGCGTCACGAGTCGCTCGAAGCCTAAGCCAAGGCAAGCTCCCCAGAGAATCGCGCACGTGACAATTGCGAGCCACGGCGCATGCGTGTTCTTCGTCGTGAGAGCGAAGGCTCCTGGCAGCAGTCCGTCCTCCGCCATTGCCATAGGAAGCCGCGAATAGCTCATCAGCAGTGAGTTGAATGTCGCCAAAGATGCGACCATGCCGCCTACGATGATCGCGATTTCAAGCCAACGTCCTGCGATGAGGCCAGCTACGGTCGCCCAGGCACCGGTCGTCCACACCTGTGTAGCAATGCCAGTTCGGGACATAGCGGCTATAGGAATGATGTAGCCCACGGCTATGAGGACGGTGGTCAAGATCATTGCCAGTGGGTACACGCGCTGTGGGTTCTCAACTTCGCCTCCCACATTCGAGGCGTTGTCGAACCCCATGTAGTTCCACATGCAGACCATGAGCCCTGCGACAAATCCGAACGGCTGCGCCGCGACTGTCGAAGTTGTTCCGGTACCTTTCGAGTGCACGAGAGCAACGATCGTGAGCAGAACAAACGGTCCAAGCATTACGAACAGCATTGCCAGCGCGCTGTCACCCACCGCTTTACCGCCAGCAAGGTTCCAGATCACGCATACACCGATGACAGCAGCTCCGATTGCGATACCATGCCAGCCCGTGTCAGATCCGGGGAACAGGCGGGAGACGTAAGCCACGAACAGAGTCGGATAGATGGCCATATCAAAGATGCTCGCGGCCAATGAGAGCCATGCCTCCTGGAACCCCCAGAAAGGCCCGGCAGCACGACGTACCCAGACGTAATAACCGCCCTCAGCTGGGATCGCGCTCGATAACTCCCCGATCATCAGCGCGGTAGGTAGACTCCAAATCAAAGGAGTGACTAGGAGCAGCAGGATTGCTCCTCCATACCCGGCTCCCCTGACCACGTCTTCGAAGCCATATGGGCCACCTGACACCATGAAGTAGGTGGCCGCAATGAGAGGCCAGAGCGTAATGCCTTTCTTCGGGTTAGCGTTCAAGAGCAGCTGTTTATCCTCCGAGACGCAAAGATTCGGATTCTAGCACCCAGCAGTTATCCTGTTGAAACTAAAAGTGAGAAACAGGAATCCTGAGGGCAGTCCCAGGCATCTACATCCGAGTTGACAATAAGTCACTCAACTCTCATACTACGTCTGTTATAAAACTGGGTTCTTACTATTTTTCAGCAAGATAGGCGCTAAGCGAGAAGTTAGGAGAAGGCAATATGGCGAAGATTATCGGCATTGACTTGGGTACGACCAACTCGGTCGTAGCCGTCATGGAAGGCGGCGAGCCCAAGGTGATTGCAAACGAGGAAGGCGGCCGGACTACGCCTTCGGTGGTCGCATTTACCAAATCGGGTGAGCGACTGGTTGGCCAAGTCGCTAAGCGGCAGGCCATCACCAATCCGGAAAACACAATTTATTCGATTAAGCGCTTTATGGGCCGTCGTTTTGACGAAGTGAACGACGAAATGAAGATGGTGCCCTACAAGGTGGTCCGCCAGGGAGACCATGTAGCAGTGGTCGCTCAGGGGAAGGAATACACGCCTCCCCAGATATCGGCCATGATTCTTCAGAAATTGAAGAAGGCTGCTGAGGATTACCTCGGTGCAACCGTCACAGAAGCGGTCATCACGGTTCCCGCGTATTTCAACGACGCCCAACGTCAGGCAACGAAGGATGCAGGTAAGATCGCCGGTCTCGATGTAAAGCGCATCGTGAACGAGCCCACGGCAGCGGCGCTCGCCTATGGTCTCGACAAGAAGAAGGATGAAACCATCGCCGTGTACGACTTCGGTGGCGGGACCTTTGATATTTCCATTCTTGAAGTCGGGGAAGGCGTCATTGAGGTGAAGTCCACCAACGGTGACACGCACCTTGGCGGTGACAACATCGACCAGCGCATCGTGGATTGGCTTGTGGAGGAGTTCAAGAAAGAAGAAGGACTCGATCTCCGCGCTAAGGGAAACGAGATGGCCTTGCAGCGCCTGCGTGATGCGGCGGAGAAGGCGAAGATCGAACTCTCTACTGCCATGGAGAGCGAGATCAACCTACCGTTCATTACAGCAGATTCTTCTGGCCCGAAGCACCTGGTCAAGAAGCTTACGCGTTCCAAACTGGAACAGCTGGTGGAAGACATCATCCAGCGCTCAGTTGGACCTTGCAAGCAGGCGATGAAGGACGCGGGCGTGGACGCCAGCAAGATCGATGAGGTCGTGCTGGTTGGCGGCCAGACGCGCATGCCGCGTATCCAAGCGCTGGTGAAGGATCTCTTTGGCAAGGAGCCTCACAAGGGCGTAAATCCTGACGAAGTGGTTGCGATCGGTGCGGCGGTACAAGCCGGCGTCCTTGGCGGCGAGGTGAAGGACCTGCTGCTGCTCGACGTGACTCCGCTCACGCTCTCGATCGAGACGCTCGGTGGCGTGTCTACGACGATGATTCCGCGCAACACGACGATCCCGACCAAGAAGACGGAGACGTTTTCGACGGCTGCGGATAGTCAGACTTCAGTTGAAGTCCACGTGTTGCAGGGTGAGAGGCCAATGTCGGCGCAGAATCGTACGCTGGGCAAATTTCATCTAACCGGCATTCCGCCAGCTCCGCGTGGTGTGCCGCAGATCGAAGTCACGTTTGACATCGATGCGAACGGCATCCTTAATGTCACGGCGAAAGACGTTGCGACAGGCAAGGATCAGAAGATCACGATTACGTCCTCTTCTGGCCTGAGCAAAGAGGAAGTCGAGCGCATGGCGAAAGACGCCGAGGCGCACGCTTCGGAAGACAAGGCCAAGCGCGATGAGGTGGAAGCTCGCAATCAGCTCGACTCGATGGTGTACCAGATCGAGAAGATGCTGAAGGAGCATGGAGACAAGATCTCCGGCAGCGAGCGCAGCGATGTGGAATCGGCGTTGGTCGATGCCAAGAAGGCACTGGAAGGCACCGACGCAGCGGCGATGAACTCGGCGCGCGAGCGGCTCACGCAGGCTTCGCACAAGTTGGCTGAGGCGATGTACAAATCGGCCCCGCCTAGTGGCGGCGCACAAGCCGGCGGAGCAGCTCCGGGCGGCGATGCTGCTCAGGCTGAACAGAAGAAAGACGAAGGCGTGATTGACGCTGAGTACGTCGACGTGGAGCCGAAGAAGGCTGGATAACAATGGCTCATGGTAGAGACGTCCGCCGCGGCGGACGTTTCTACTGGGACGAACAAAACATGGGCTTTATAGCCGCAAAACATTCGCGGAGTTTGGTGTTAATAGCAGTAGAAGGGAACCAGGAGCACAACACGCTCCGTATCAGGGGACATGAAACAATATTTGGTGGTGAAAATCGCGCAGCAGTTGGGATCGTTGATTGAGATGATCCCGGTCGCTGGACTTTTTCCGCTCGATGCCGCCGAACAGTTCGTACGCAACGCAGTGGCCAACGAGCCGGAATCATTATTTCTCATTCAGCAGGTTGGGAACGCATAAATCGAACGGAGCTCGGGTGAGCCTGGCAGACAAGGTTGTACGAAGAACGATCCCGCTGTGCGGGATCGTTCTCATTTTGGGAAGTATTGGTTGTGGAAGAATGTCGTTCTATACCTACACGACGAGCCCGGTTGCACACGCGCAAAGCGATGCAGCCCCCTCAAAAGAGGAGCTGATCTCACTAGTCAAGGCGTTTCTCAAGGACGTTCCAAACAACGACCAGGCTACGTTCGATCGCTTCTTTGCCGATGATGTTGTTTATACCCGAGGATCGGGACTTCTGATCACCAAAAAGGACATTCTTGCAGATACGGGCAAGACCACAGTACCGCGAGCGAACGCGACGTTCAGCGGGACGGAATTTACAGTCCATCAATATGGCGACACTGCGGTGGTCAACTTCCGTCTAGTTATGCACGCCACGGAGAATGACAAGCCAGTAACGCGCGAATTTCGCAATACTGGAACATTCATGAAACGCAACGGAAGATGGCAGGCAGTTGCCTGGCAAGCGACGCCGATTGCGCAAAAGTGAAAACGCGCTGCGGAGACTCGCAGCCTCGAAGCTAAATGGCTACTCAGACTAAAGACTATTACGCGACGCTAGGCGTCAAGAAGACCGCCTCAGCGGATGATATCCGTAAGGCTTTCCGTAAACTTGCGCGCAAATATCATCCCGACGTCAATCCTGGCGACAAGAAAGCGGAAGAGCGGTTCAAGGAGATGTCTGAGGCGAACGACGTTCTCAGCGATCCGAAGAAGCGCAAGATCTACGATCAGGTCGGCTTCTATTCCGACAACATCGATCCTGCAACGGCGGAGGCCTATGCTCGGGCTGGTGGCGCCGCCGGCGCTGGCGGATTCCCGGGAGGAACAGGGGCATACACGCGCAGCTCCGGAACCGCTGGGCAAGGTGTCCCATTCGATTTTGGTGGTTTTGACTTTTCCGATTTCGCAAGCGACAGCACCGGAAGTCAGCAATCGAGCGGCGGATTCCGCGATATCTTTTCCAACATCTTCTCGCGTGGTGGAAGGCCTGAACCACAGGGTCCCGAACCGGGAACTGATCTTGAGTATCAGGTAAACGTTGGATTTTGGCAGGCGATTCGTGGCACCGTTCTGCGTTTGAACATTACGCGCCAGGACGTCTGTCCAGTTTGCAAGGGAACCGCCACGGTTGGGTCTGGGCAAACCTGTCCTGAATGTAAAGGAACCGGGCAGGTTACGCAGACGAGCGGTCGCATGAAGTTCAACATGCCCTGCCCAAGGTGTCATGGAACCGGGCAGATCCAGAATGAATGTCCTAACTGCCATGGTCAGGGACTGGTAGCGGTTACCGAGCCGCTTGAAGTCCGTATCAAACCGGGAACGCGAGATGGTCAAAGGATTCGCATTCCTGGAAAAGGGAATGCCGGCCATGGCGGCGGTCCGCCAGGCGATCTGTACATCATCGTTCGCGTAGATCAGCATCCAGTGTTTCGCCGCGAAGGCGACGACATACACGTGACTGTGCCCGTCTCGATCAGCGAAGCGGCTCTTGGAGCAAAGATCGAGGTGCCGACCATTGATGGACGCGCTCAACTCAAGATTCCACCGGGCACACAGAGCGGGCAGAAACTACGGATGCGTGAGAAGGGTGTACCCTCCGCGACGAAAGAGGGAGTCCGAGGAGATGAGATCGTCGAAGTGAAAACTGTAGTTCCGCAGTTGCGCGATGAACGATCGAAAGAGCTTATGCGTGAGTTGGCGAAGTTGAATGTAGAGGATCCCCGTGCGGAGTTGTGGGCAAATGCAAGCTAACAGGCAGCTTCCTGGCTCCTAAGCGGCTGACCTTAGCAGCTCAGAAACTTAGCAGCTTCTTTTATGAAACGACGCAAACAAGGCGCCTACATGATCTCGGCAGTTGCCGAGATGTACGGCATTCATCCGCAGACGCTTCGTCTATACGAGCGTGAGGGATTGCTTAAGCCTTCGCGGACTGAGGGCAACACTCGCCTTTATACCGATCAAGATATTGAGCGGCTCGAATTCATTCTCAGCCTCGCTCGAGATTTAGGCGTCAATATCTCCGGTATTGCCATCATTCTGAACATGCGCGAACGCATGGAAGAGATGCAGCGGCAGATGCAGGACTTCGTCAAGTTTGTTCAAAGCGAGGTCTTCACCCGTGCTGCCGCGGCCCACTCCGATGCTACCAAGGGTGCCCTCGTGCCCACGCGTCGCACTATACCGATGGGTGGTAGCAGTCGAGAGCGCAAGTCATAAGCGCAAGCCATAGCATGACAGTCCGAAATTCCTAGCGCATAACCAGAGAATTCATTGGGATTTGTGAAGGCTGTTGCGATGAAGGCTGTTGCGAGGCAACCGACGTCAACTCGCTGATTCTCTGCGCAGCCCGTTCTCGCATCGGCTGCTGGTTGCACTCCTGAATGAATTGTCTGTACTCAGATACCGCAAAGTCCGGCTGGTGCAATGCCTCGTAGGAGGCCGCGGCGATGACGTGTACGCTCGCCCAGTTAGGATGCGGTAGTACATGAGCCGCCTTTGCCTCTCGGATGGCCTCGTTGTACCTGCCAAGTTTTAGAAGAGTTTCAGCTTCCATTGCATGAACGTCGGCGATGTCTGGAGTCCCAATTCGGTATCGCTCAAGAATCCCGAGCGCATCGTCGAATCGTCGTTCCACGATCGAGAGCTTCGCAAGATTCATTAGAGCAGGTCTGCTGCGAGGATTCAGCTCCAATGCTCTTTCAAAGTATTGCCGACCGCTGACCGTATCTCCCTGCTGATTGGAAATTACACCCAGGATGTTGTATGCACGCGAGAGCTTAGGAGCGACATTTGTTACCTGGATGAAGGACTCCTTCGCCTTTTGCAGTTCACCGTGCTCGAATTGGGTGAAGGCGTTCTGAAATAACGAGCGCACGGCAGCAGAGATTCGGAGGTCCTCAACCTCCACGTCGTCTTCCGTCAGATTGTTGTGCGCGTCAGTTCGACCAACGATCGTGAAGCCGAGTTCACAGGGTCCTGAAGCTGGGACGTGTAGAGGTCCAGCCGTGAGGAAGTTCGCATCCGTGCCACCGCTTTGGATTCGATAGTCCCCAGGCGCAAGATCCGGAATGGTGATGGAGCCCGTTTCAGGAACTCGAGCCTCATGAATTCGCTTCCCACCGTTGAAAACCTGCAGTTTTAGCTTTGCGGGAATCGCGCCGCTAGACATGACCACCTGGACATGGCAAGTGCGCTGTGAGTCGGAAGCAAGGGAGAAGATCGATGGGCATACGAGTAACAGAGCCGAAACCAAACTGCGTTGCATAACGGGCCTCGTGCAAATGACGGGGACCGCGTTGCTCGGATAGTTAGGTTGTGATTAGTAGTATGAGAAGAGTGATGTTCAATGCCCATCAAGGTTTGGTAGTCGCCGGCATTTACATGATGGTGGCTGAATGTGCCGGCGTTCTGGGAACAACAGGATCTACCATCTCGATGGTGGTTGAAGTTTTTACGAGCGGAACGCGAACCACGAGCCGGACGCCATCGCGAAAATTCCCGAGTTCCAACATCGAGCTTTCTTTGTAGAGGAGTGAGAGGCGCTCTATCGTATTCCTCAGCCCAATGCCACTGTGCGTTTTCCAATCGGGACGAACCGGTGGCCCGTCGTTATAGATCGAGATAACAAGATTTCCGCTTTCTGCCTTTGCGCGAACTTCCAGCCGACAGTCGCCCCGAGTGCGAGCAACCCCGTGCACGCATGCATTCTCAACCAGCGGTTGCAACAGCATATTAGGAACGCGAGCATCTAAAACATCGTCGTCGATATCGATCTCCAGCTTCATTCTGGACCCAAACCGGATCTTCTGGATTTCCAGGTATTCCTCGGCGAGCTCCACTTCTTCCAGTAAGCCCACCTCCCGGCTGTCGTCACGAGCCAGTGTGAGCCGAAGCAGGTTCGCGACGCGCGAAAGCATCTGATCGGCGGCAGCAGCGTCGCGATGAAGCAGGCAGGATACAGAGTTCATCGCATTAAAAAGGAAGTGGGGATTCAATTGTGCCCGCAAGGTTTGCAGCTTCGATTCTGTTAGGGCGTGTTGTAGTTGAGTCGTTTCTCGCTGCCCGTCGCGATAGCGCCGGTAATATTCGACTGAGGCAAGAATCGCGAGGATCGTCAGATACTCGATCATGTTAGGAATGAATTCGGCGCGGAGATTCCACCGCAGGCGCGATTCGAGAGACATGTCTTCTTTGCCGAGCCTACTGAGAGCCAATCCACCTATATAAAGAAAAGTAGCTACCGGCGCCGTCACCATTGCGATTCCCAGGTGGGCTGCTAGGTCCCGCTTCCATTTTGGGCCTTGGAGCGAAAAGAAACGCATCCACTGCCAGATGGCGAGCGCTACAAAGCACCACACATAGCAATCGATAAGCTGATTGGCAGCCTCTAAAGTGAAGTAATTCCGCGGCTTATGCCATTGCTTCAGAACCTGATACGCTTGCCACCCCATCACCAGGCCAAGCGTTGTCATGATGGCGAAGAGGTAGGTGACGGGAATTACGAAGGCACGGCGCCCGTGCTCGCGTCGATGGCTCGGCTGGTGGCTTTCCCGGTTCTGACGCAATTTAATCATCGTGCATTTCGCAGCGGCTCCAAACCACCTTAGACTCTGCCAATCCTTCCATGTGAGTTGCAGAATTGTAATCTTAGTCTCCGCCTCTGTCCGAAGAACGAAGCTTTCCCGGCTCTAGTCCCCAGAATCCCGGTATTCGTCCCTATTGCATTCCGCCCGCTTCCCGAACTGAGGGAACTCCGGTCGCTAAATCTCGGGCTCTCCGAGCCGAGGAAGCCATCGGCGCGGACATAATCCCTCTTTCTGGATGCACGGTGACTCAAGTATTCCAGATTCTGTATTTGGCCCGCCCGGTCAAGTCGTTGGTTACTCAGCTCGAACCAACTTCCTCCATCCAACCCGGAACAACTCGTTATCTCCGGATGCAACTTCGTACCAAAACACCATACGAATGCGTTGGCTGGCGTGCGGCATGCACAACAGACAACGAACGCACTTGCGTTCTGGAGGAGAGATGCACCGCAAAATTACAGGCCTACTTGCAATACTGCTCTTGGGGTGCGCATGGCTCGCTGCACAAGTTCAAACTGGGAATGTCACAGGCACTGTGCGCGACAGCTCGGGAGCTGTAGTCCCGAATGCAACAGTCACTGTAGTGAGTTTAGGGACGCAGGCACGTAGAACCGTTCAAAGCGGGTCCGCTGGCACATATACAGTTACCGGTTTACAGCCGGGACAGTATGAAGTGACCATCATCAGCGGGAACTTCGCGCCTTTTAAACAAGACATCACTGTTGCTGTCGGTGGCAATTCAACATTGGATGCAACTCTGGGAGTATCTGCGTCCACAACGGTTGAAGTCGTAGCTCAAAATCCATCAATTGAGGTAAACACGCAAACCCAGGAACTTTCGCAGGTAATCAGTTCGCAGCAACTGTCACAATTGCCAAGTCTCACGCGAAATCCATATGACTTCGTGATGCTCTCTGGAAACGTAAGCGCCGGCGATCGCACCGGTGTAGGAACCGTTCAAGCGGGGCAGAACTCCGGGCAGAGCATGACTGACCGTGGTGTTGGATACGCGATCAATGGACAGCGTTCCTCGGGCACGGAAATATTGCTCGACGGCGTCGAGAACGGCGACCTGTTTGCAACCGGCGCAGCTCAGATCGTCCCGCAGGATGCAGTTCAGGAATACCGAATTGTGACCAGTAACTTCGATGCGCAATATGGTCGCGCCTCTGGCGGCGTGGTCAACTTGACCACAAAGGCTGGTACTAACTCGTTTCATGGTTCAGCGTGGGAGTTCAATCGAGTATCGGCGCTCACGGCCCGCACGTATGACAACGCTGCGAACAACCTGGCGTCCATCGCGAGCGGAAACGGTTCAATTCCAAAAGGAAGCTACACGCGCAACCAGTTTGGCTACGTTGTGACTGGTCCAGTAATCAAGAACAAGTTGTTCTTCTCTCAAATCACGGAATGGGTTCGCGTTCGCAGCGCTGCCAGCCTGAACGCATTGGTCCCAACTCCGCAGCTCATTTCTTTCACCGCGCCTAACGTGCAGCAGTATTTCCAGGGAGCGGGGAAGAGTGTTCGTCCATTTGGAGCCACGCTGAGTGCAGCGCAAGTCGTGGCTGCAACCGGTGATACCGGCGCCTTCGCGCAACAGGTACCAGCGAACACTCCCGCATTCGGATCAGTGAACTACAGCGCACCCGCAGATGCTGGAGGTGGTGCTCCACAAAATACGAAGGACATCATTGGCAGGCTGGACTTCAACGCAACAGAAGCCACGCAAATGTTCTTCCGTTTTGCGCTATACGACGAGAACGATTTTCGCGGCTTCATCTTCAACAGTCCGTACACGGACTACAATGTTGGACAAGCAACATTCGCAAATTCGGCTCTTTATTCCATCAACCACACCTTTTCTCCTTCGGTGCTCTCGAGCAGCAAGATCAGTTACGCTCGCGAACGCTTGAACCAAAGCTTCGACAACGCATTTGCGAATATTCCGACGCTATACCTGAACGGAGCTCCGACAATCGCAAATCAGCCGGTCAACATGCCGGGATTCTTCAGCCTGACGCCCGGCGCCGGAGGCTTGCCTTTCGGCGGTCCACAAAATGTGATTCAGGCGAATGAAGACCTCTCGTGGGTAAAGGGAAATCACACTCTACGCTTCGGCGGACAGTTCAGTTATCAGCAAGTGAACCGCGCGTTCGGTGCATTTGCCCAAGCCACTGAAGTACTCGGAGCGAACGCTCCACAAGGACTCGACAACTTGATCACCGGCAACCTAGTGCAATACACCAAGGCAGTATTTCCGCAGGGCAAGTTCCCGTGCGTGCGCGATCGCAATACGAACGCATTGGTTGTGACTCCCGCCTGCACTCTAGTTCCGCCACTCACCCAACCTAACTTTGCTCGCAGTTTCCGCTATAAGGACTTCGCGGTGTACGCTCAGGACAGCTTTAAGTGGAGTCCGCGACTCACACTGAACTACGGCTTGCGCTACGAGTACTTTGGAGTACAGCACAACAATCATCCAGAGCTCGACTCCAATTTCTACCGGGGAAGCGGATCCAGCTTCTTTGAGAAGGTAGCCAACGGCGCTGTCTTTACGGTTCCGAACAGTCCAATTGGTGCTTTGTGGAATCCAAGTTACGGAACAGTCGCGCCTCGTGTTGGATTTGCGTGGGACGTTTTCGGAACCGGCACAACCAGCCTGCGCGGCGGCTACGGTATCACCTATGAACGGAATTTCGGGAACGTAACGTTCAACGTGATCCAAAATCCGCCGAACAATTCGACGATCAATCTGCAGGCAGGGGGAGGCATTCCGCTGTTTGTGAGTCTAGATCCTCTCGGTCCTGTGTCCGGCGGCGGAGGAGCCACTATTGCACTGCCGCCGGCCAGCCTGAGAAATGTGGATGAAGACATTCACACTGCTCAGACGCAGTTCTACAGCATGGCGGTAGAGCGTAGAGTGGGAGCGAGTTCCATAGTGGCACTGGAGTATAGCGGTGCACGCGGAATCCACTTATATGACATAAAGAACATCAACATGCTTGGCTCGGGACAGGCGTACCTTGGGCAGCCGTTCAATGGCACGTTCTACACTCGCGTGAACCAGCAATACACGGGGATCAACAACCGTGGCAGTAATGGAGACTCTTATTACCACGGGCTCAACCTGCGATTCCAGACTCAAGACATCTGGAAGTCGGGGCTGAGCATGATCGCCAACTATACCTTTGCGCACTCAATCGATGATCTGAGCTCCACCTTTTCCGATAACCTCCAAGGCGCCTCGGGTGGAATCGGCAATTTGGGATATCTAGATCCACGGAATCCTGGGTTGGATCGCGGAAATTCCGATTTCGACATCCGTCATCGCCTGGTTGTTTCGCCGATTTTTGAAACACCATGGTTCAAGCAATCGAATGGATTGACTCATTACCTGCTCGGTGGCTATACCTTCACGAGCATCTTTACCGCTCGTACTGGCACACCGTTCGGCGTGTTCGACAGCACGAATTCTGTGAATGCCGGCGGTGGCTTCGGATGGCCTCGTTACGTTCCCGGCTCCGCAATCAGCGATTACTCAACCGGAACTCCAGTGAATGTTGGGGTCAATAGCTTCAATGTGCTCAACCTGCCAGTCGCAAATACAACAGTGTTCAACCCAGCACTCGCACTGTCTGACTTCGGTCCGTTTCCTGCGACCATGACTCACCGAAACGCATTTCTTGGTCCCGGTGCTTGGTCACTGGATCTCTCAGCGGCCAAGAGCTTCCGGATTCGCGAAGGCATGAATCTGGAGTTTCGAGCCGAGGGATTCAACATTCTCAACCATCACAATTTCTTCGTGAACGGCGCCAATCTCGATGTACCCAATTTTGGAGCCGGAGCACCAATCCAAGTGCTCGCGAAGAAGGGTGGATTGGGGACGTTAGCCACCGGCGGCAATCACGACGAACGCCGCTTTGGGCAGTTCGCTCTGAGGTTGCACTTCTAGGGAGATAGTCACTGTTGTTTCGGACAGGGAGCCGTCTGGCTCCCTGTTCTTTTTTGCCCTGCTGATTGCCTTCAGGCAGGTTCTCCGCGAATTGGTAGCGCCTTGGTCTTAGTCCTCCTGAAATTCATATTGCTCCCGGTTATTTGATACCAAGTCTGTTTGCTGCGGTTTCTGCGTTCGTGACTTCGTTATCAGAATCGGTGCGCTCGTCACTCTGACCACGCTTTCCGTCATCTTGTACCCGACTAGTACCGTTTTAGGAAGCCCACGTGCACCAACCCTACTCGGATTAAATCGCAAAGTATCAGGAGACGCGATCAACATGAGTTCCCGATTGCTCAGAGTGCTTCCACTTCGCATAGCTACATTCTCGCTGCTCACAGTTTCTCTGCTGCTTGTCCCGCAACTTCTGGGGCAAGGCATTACGACAGGCTCGATTACGGGTACCGTGGAGGACCCGCAGCAGAGCGTAATTAGCGGAGCGACAGTCAGCGCAGTAAACACCGGAACCAACGTCGCTTACAGCGCCACAACTAATTCGGTCGGCTATTTTGAGATGCGGGGTTTGCCGGTCGGAAGTTACACGGTGACGATTGATGCTGCTGGCTTCAGCAAGACGCGGTTGAGCAATGTTGCCGTGAGTACGGGCGTACCAACCAGTGTGGGCTTGCGGCAACTCGCAGTGCAAAGCGCCGCAACGGAAGTGACGGTTGAGGCGACCGCGCCTATCATCCAGACTGACTCCGTTCAAACCGGCGAAAGCTTTGAATCAAAGAAGTTAATGGACCTGCCCATTGGAAACGGTCCGGATCTCGTCGCGTTGTTTACTCCTGGTGTTGTGCCGACGGGCGATGCCAACTTTGCAAATACCAACGGAGCTTCATTTTCCAGCAACGGTCAGCGCGGTCGCGACAACAATTTCCAGATCGACGGCCAGGCAAACAACGATTCTCTAATTGGTGGGCCATCGCTCTTTATCGGTAATCAGGATGCGATCGAAGAAGTCCAGGTGCTCACGAACTACAGCGCTGAATATGGCCGGAACAGCGGCACGATTGTGAATTACATCACCAAGGGTGGCACGAACACCTTTCACGGTACGGCCTTCGAAATCTACAACGGGAACTGGGGCGATTCTCTAGCTAGTCAAGAACGGACGCCGCTCAATGGTTTCTGTCCCCCGGGCGTGGCGGTCGGCACGGCAGTACAGCCATTTACCGATTCTTGCACGCATCCGGTAGTGCCAAGATATGTCGACAACCGATATGGCGGGACTGTGGGCGGACCTATCGTCAAGGACAAGCTATGGTTCTTCGCAGGTACAAACATCGAGGCGCAAAGGGTTGGCTCGGCTCCGGCATCTTCAGGATCGCTGGTTACTCCGACAGCAAACGGGCTAAAGCAATTGCAGGCAGCATTTCCTGGAAACGCCTCGGTTGCGGCTTTGGGCGCGATCGGACCGCTGGCAGTCACCCAAGGCACACCAACTTTTTCCAACGTTCGGAACATTCCCGTTGTGGGTGTTCCAATCGAGTTCGGCTCGATTACGCGCAGTCTCCCGAGCATCTTCAATGATCATGAGGCAAGCGGCCGCATCGATTACCAGGTTTCCCAGAATGATCGACTCTTTGGCCGGTACTTGTTCCAGCAGCAGATAAACACCAACGTTTCCTTTGCCGGTGCTTCAGCAGTAGCTTTCGGCGACTTTGTCGATGTGCCAGCGCGCGTTCAGGAAGCAGCCATTGACTACTCGCATACTTTTTCGCAGAACGTGCTTGACCAAACTCGCTTCAGTTATTCACGCCTCAATGTCGGATTCGAAGGAGGAGCGTTCCCAAAATGCTTGCGGTCCAGCTTCAGCTCGTGCCCGACGAGCATTAACTTTACAGACGGCACATCGCTGAACATGGGCCCGGATGCGGGCTTTCCTCAGGGACGATTCGTAATCGACTACCAGGTGCAAAACAACGCGTCTTGGCGCGTTGGCAACCACTCCTTCAAGTTTGGCGGCGAGTTTGATCGCCAGAGTCAGCCGAATTCTGGCTTGGCGAACGTGAACGGTTCTTTCTTCTTCAGCAGCTTTGACAACTTCATTCAGAACCAGGCCACTCGCCTGAGCTTGACTGACGGTCCGCCGAACATTGACTTCAAGGAGAATCAGGGTGCTCTTTACTTCCAGGATGACTGGAGAGTGAAGGACAACCTGACCCTGACGCTTGGAACCCGATACGAACTCAACGGTCAAGCAATCAACATACTTCACGATCTAACCGTGAAGCGCGAAACCAATGCTGCAACGGCATTTTGGGATACAACTCTGCCTTTGAGCTTGCGAACAGTACCCAAGCTCGCTCTAGACAAGAACAACTTCGGCCCAGTAGTAGGTTTCTCATGGTCGCCGCGGTTAGCAGAGTCAATATTTGGCAGAAGTCAAACGGTGATTCGCGGCGGATTCCGCATCGCGTATAACCCCGAGTTCTACAACTTGTTCACAAACGTTGCGGCTTCAACACCGATGGTAAATGCTGGACGCGTTACGCCTTGCACGAACTGTTTGCCGGCCTCGGGAATTGCCGGAGATGTGCAATCTGCAAATCTTCCCAAAGTTGCGCGCGGCGTAAACCCGGGAATCAGAACCCAGTCAATCGTCGATCCGAATTTGCATAATCCCTATTCGGAACAGTGGAACCTCGGAATCCAAAGACAGTTTGGCAGCAAGATGGTCGCTGAAGTGCGCTACGTGGGCGATCACGGAGTTGGACAGTATCAAACCATCAACGCGAATCCCGCCCTGCGGCCACTCATCACTGCCGGTTTTGCAAACGTGATCCCGGCGGGCCTGACTCCATGCGCCACCACCGGGGCTCCGGGATTTGCACAGGGTTACGTTGACTGCAATCGCACGAATGTGTTGTCGCGCGGAAACTATGCCTTCTCGATCTATCACGGTTTACAAAATCGTTTCCAAATCCAGAACTGGCACGGCATCACTGCTGGGGCGACGTATACCTGGAGCAAAACAATCGACAATACCAGCGAGGTCTTCAGCACAACTGGTGGCGGCAACACGCAGTCGTATGCGCAGAATCCGTTCAACACAAACACAGCGGAGCGCGGTACTAGCGGTTTAGACTATCCCAACGTTGCCACCGTTTACATGCTCTACGATGTGCCCTTCTTCCGCGATGAGCGCGGACTGAAGGGAATGCTGCTGGGCGGATATCAGATCAATCCAACTTGGCGTTACACCAGCGGCCAGCCCTATACAGTGATCGAACTCCAGAACCCCACTACCAACCTTTGCGATCCCACCTCAGCGCTTAGTACCTCCGTCGCTGCGTGCCATCCCATCCTGGCGAATCCACGGGCGCCGCTAGATACGGTCGGACAGTACACGGCCGCGGGTACGCTCGTGAACTTCTACACAGGCGATCCTGTGACCAAGAATGACATTCACTGGATTGCGAATGACCGCACCGCAGCAGGCATATTGGGGACACCATTTGCCGGCGCCGGTCGTAACCTGCAGCGCGGAGACACGATCAACGCTGTGAATCTCGCACTTCTGAAGAATGTGAAGCTCACGGAGCGGTTCACCGTGCAACTTCGCGGAATCGCTTATAACGTCATCAACCGCGATTATCGTGGAGTGACTGCGACTCCATTCATCGACGCAGGCAACTTCAGAGATGCCCAGGGTGGTTTCGCGAATACGTTCTTCAATTCCACCGGAAACTTCCAGAGCAATTCCGTTTTTTCGGGAATTGATCGTCGCAGGATTGAAGTTGGAGCGAAGATAATCTTCTGAAGATCGAACGGTCGATTGTTGGCGGTGAGGAAAGTCCTCACCGCCTCTTTTTTGTGGCGCGTATGTCTGAACCGGAGTATTCATTGTCCGGTTCTAGCTAAGTTTCTCAATCGAGGTGCCTGGCATGGCCGAGATTGTCAGACCAATTCCACAACTTACGGTCAAGCCGATCTTCGCTCCGGAAGCATCCCCATCATCACGCATCTGGTCAGTAGATGTGCTGCGTGGACTGGTGATGGTCGTCATGGCGCTCGACCATACGCGTGATTACCTAACTTATTTGCGGTTTCAGCCCGAAGACCTTACGCGAAGTTATCCAGCGCTGTTCTTCACACGCTGGATTACACACTTTTGTGCGCCGCTTTTCTTCTTCCTTGCGGGAACAGGCGCTTATCTCCTGCGTTCTAAGTCAGGAACTACGGGAAAAGTTGCGAAGTTTCTTTGGACTCGCGGACTGTGGCTGATTGTTCTCGAGTTCACCGTAATCGAGTATGCGTGGACATTCGTGCCGTGGTACTTCGGTGGCGTGATCTGGTCTCTGGGATGCGCGATGATCACTCTGGGCGTGCTCGTCTGGCTGCCGGAGTGGGCAATTTTAGTGCTCGGGCTGCTGGTTGTCGGAGCGCATGATTTGACCGACGGAATCAAACTGCAGACGCTCGGTGCTTTCGCTCCGATCTGGTCACTGCTGCATCGGACCGGAACGGTGCCACTTACTCAATTCTTCGTGCTGTTCCCAATTCTGCCCTGGGCTGCAGTCATGGCCCTCGGCTACGTGTTCGGAAGGGTTTTGCTGCGATCGCGCGAGGAGCGCCAGCGCTTCACTTTGCGTTTGGGGCTTCTGGCAACGTTGTTATTCGTCTGTTTGCGTGCCTTCAATGCATACGGCAATCCAAGCGCGGATATTGCGTTTAACAGCGCAGGAGCGTGGCATCCACAAGGCTCCTGGGCAATGACCGTTGTCGCATTCCTGGATGTCGAGAAGTATCCAGCGTCACTCCAATTCCTGCTCATGACCCTCGGTCCGTCATTGATTCTCTTGTCCTATCTTGACCGGGTGCAATCGGGCTCGATCATCGAGAAGATTCTTCATCCTCTGCTGATCTTTGGCCGAGTGCCTTTGTTCTTCTACGTGTTACACCTCTATCTCATCCACGTACTTGCAGTGATCCTGGCACTTGCGTTCCATCAGCCTGTGCAGTGGTTGCTGCACGGTGCCTTCTGGATGAACCGACTGCCGGCAGGATACGGCCATGGACTGCCGATGATCTACGCGATGTGGGTCCTTGCGGCTGTCATCCTCTACTTCCCGTGCGCGTGGTTCGCAGGTCTCAAGCAGCGCAGACGAAGTTCGTGGCTAAGCTATCTGTAAAGCTGAAGCCCATTGATCGAGTTCAAAGCGTGGCTCGCATGAAGAGGTGTCGCTGTTCACTTCTGAACATTTGGAATCCGGGGACGAACGCGGCCCATCCACGAACCGCTAAATCTCCGGGAGCACATATCCCGTCATATCAATGAGCTGAGGATACCTTGGACACTTTTCGTCCAGACATACTGCCAGTTGTCACTCAGCTGTGATTGTTGTACCTAATTCACGACAACTTGTCCCAGCCTAGGGACGAAACCTGTCCTGCTCCGTCCAAGGCTTAGCTCCAGCTACGTAAGAGGCGTGACAGTTGCACTGAAGCAATAACAGTGATGATTGCCGGTGTGCCACCGGCCCGAGGGAGGCTTTCGTGGGGATGCCAAGTACAGCGGAGGGCCAGATCAATATGATTCTAGCCCCCAAAATGCGAGCCGTCATTGCAGACGATGAACCCTTATCGCGCGAGAAGCTGCGCTTTCTGCTAGACCGAGAGTCGGACGTGCAAATTGTCGCCGAGTGCGCCGGCGTGGAAGATACGCTGAACGCGGTGCGAAGCCATCATCCGGATCTGCTGTTGCTCGATATTGAGCTGGAAGGCGGCAACGGCTTCGATATTGTTCGCAGCATCCCGGGCGAGATGCCGATCGTCATCTTCACTACGGCATACGATAGCTACGCCCTCCAGGCTTTCGAGGCACAAGCGCTCGACTATCTCCTTAAGCCATTCGATCAGGAGCGCCTCCACCGCGCGCTGGAACGCGCCAAGACGGAGATGACGAAGTCGGCGAAAGGCGCGCTGAATGACAATCTCGCCAATCTACTATCGGCAGCGCGGAAGCCGCGTGCTGAGAATCGGCTGATCATTAAGTCCGGCGGTCGCGTGGTCTTCATTCAGATGGATGAAATCGACTGGATCGAAGCAGCCGCGAACTACGTTCGTCTGCATGTCGCAGGAAAGAACGCGTATCTGTTCCGCGAATCCATCGGCCGGATGGCCGATAAGCTCGATGCCTCGCAGTTCATCCGCATCCACCGGTCTTTTATTGTGAATGTCAGCAAGATAAAAGAGCTGCAGCCCTGCAACAACGGCGAGTTCATGGTCTCCCTGCGCAACGGCAAAGAGCTTCCATGCAGCCGTTTTTACCGGCATGCGCTGGAATCGCTCTGGAAGGGAACGCAGTAGTTCCGATCCCAAGCGAAAAGAACAGGGACAATAGCAGGGCGTTTTTTGAATTCGGTCTCGAAATCGTGGATTTCTGCCCAAAATCCGCAAAATTTTCTTCGAGGCAGGGAAATTAACAGGGATTTCTGTGGATTTCCTCGTAAGCGATTTCCCATCATGCACTTAGCTTGGTTTTCTGCCGGATGCAAAAAATTAACAGCGATTGCGCAGGGAATTTTTGTCCCATTTCGGGACCTGGTCCAGCAGTCGTCAGACATTTCATAATGGATTAGATCCGCGCTATAGTCGTACCGTGGATTCTGCAAATCCCCCAACCGACGCTCCTCCTGCGAAGCAAGAGGATTTCAACGCTGCCGCTTACTGTCCGAACTGTTCGTCTCGCCTGAAGGACTCACGCTGCAAGATGGTGTGCCAGAATTGCGGCTTCTTCCTAAGCTGTTCAGACTTCTACTGATTTTTCCGCCAACACATGCCAGCTCTGGAGTGCGGGTAATCGCGCCTCAAGATAGAGCGCCCCACCCATCGGGACTGAATTCTCCTCCACTCTTCTGCACAACTTGCCTTCTTCAGCACGCCCCGCGGTATTGCTCGGGGCCATTTTTCTTAGTGAAACGCCGGCCGTGCGCTTCTCGCCCATCCTGCTATCGTTAACGGGGATGAAGCTATGAAAAAGCCGAAACTCCTGACGATCTTTGCCTCCTTCGCCGTCGTGTTCACGATCACGCACCTCTTCCGCGCGCAAACGCAGAAGCCGACCACGTACAGCGACTACCGCACCCAGGCCCCCGGCGTCGCGCACAAGATCACCGTCGCCGATCTGCCGGAGCCCTATGCAAGCAAGGCAGTGGACAACGGCCCGCGCCTCGTTCCCCGCCCGAAGGACGCATGGCCGAAAGCTCCCGCGGGATTCAAAGTCGATCTCTATGCCAGCGGCCTCGAGAATCCGCGCGAGATCCGCACCGCACCGAACGGCGACCTCTTTCTGGCCGAGAGCGATCCGGGAATCATCAAGGTCTTTCGCGGCGTGACAAAGGACGGCAAAGCCGAGCGCAGCGAGAACTTCGCTACCGGCCTCAACAAGCCTTTCGGAATCGCCTTTTATCCCGTCGGACCGAATCCGCAGTGGATCTACATCGGCAACACCGGTTCGGTCGTTCGCTTTCCCTACAGCAACGGCGACCTGAAGGCTCGCGGCCAAAGCGAGAAGATTGCCGATCTTCCAGGTGGCGGCCGCTTGCGTGGCGGCGGACACTGGACCCGCGACATCGCGTTCTCCAACGACGGCAAGAAGATGTACGTCTCCGTCGGCTCACATTCCAATGTCGACGACACCGACAACAATCCCGTGGAGTTCGAGCGCGCCGACGTGCTCGAGTTCAATCCTGACGGCTCCGGACGCCGCGTCTTCGCCTCCGGCATTCGCAATTGCGTCGGAATTGCCGTCAATCCCAAAACGGGCGAGCCGTGGTGTTCAGTCAACGAGCGCGACAACATCGGCGACGACCTACCGCCGGAGTACATCACTCATGTCCAAGATGGAGGCTTCTACGGATGGCCCTGGTATTACATCGGCGGGCACCAGGATCCGCGCCATAAAGGGAAGCATCCCGAGCTGAAGGACAAGGTGATCGTCCCCGACGTCCTCGTGCAACCGCACAACGCCTCGCTCGAGATGCTCTTCTACGATGGAAAACAATTTCCAGCGAAATACGAGGGTGACATCTTTGCCTCCGAGCACGGCTCCTGGAACCGCAAGCTACGCACCGGTTACGAAGTGATCCGCGTGCCCTTGCACCAGACCGGCCACGCCAGCGGCGAATACGAAGACTTCCTAACCGGCTTTGTAACTCCCGACGGCGACGTCTGGGGACGCCCAGTCGGAGTCGCAGTCGCCCCAGACGGATCATTGCTGGTAAGCGACGACGGATCAGAGTCAATCTGGCGCGTCAGCTACACCGGCAACTAGAACCAAGTCGGCGACCGCCGGCGTTACCCAGTGCGACATCATAGGCGCGTCTGGTGGGCGCGAGCACGCTTGCGCACCTAAGCCCAGTTGTGGTCAGATGCTGCCCCCGGATTCTTCGATCCAAGGAGTATTTATGCGTGCATTGAACCGGCAGACAGTCCTGGCTTGCTTTCTCTTGTTTGCCCTCGCGGCCATGGGCCAAACCAATACGCCCGATAATCCGACCTGGTGGAACAAATACCAGTATCTCTCGACGCATTCCCCGAACGGGAACGCTGGACAAAGCAATTCCGCTCCGGTCGGCCCTAACGTAGACGTTTCCAACGAGTGCGGACCCCAAAGCGAGACCTTCATTACCGTGAACACCAGCAAGCCGACGAACCTCGCCGGCGGATCGAACGAGATTTTCCGTCTTCCCATGCGCGCGTACGCCACCTTCGACGGCGGCTCAACCTGGACCGGCGCCGATGCGCCTCTCCCGCCCGCCAAAGGCGCCAATGGCTTCGACTTCGGCTCCGATCCCAGCTTGGTATTCGACACCCAGGGAAATCTCTTCTACAGCTACATCGTTGTTTTTTTCGGAAACGGCAACGGCATCAACGGCACAGAGATGGCGGTGGCGAAATCGACCGACGGAGGCAAGAGCTTCCCTGCCGCAACCTTCTTTAGTTTTTCCGGCGGCAGCGATCATTTCAACGACAAGCCGATGATCACCGCCGACCGCAATCCCCGCAGCCCATTTCGGGATAATGTTTATGTCGCCTGGGATGCAGCCAGCGGCGGATCCGGTGGGGGTGGAATTCGAGTCGCAACCTCTTCCGATCGCGGCGCCAGCTTCAGCATTGCGCGTGCGGACGATCCCCACGGGCCGGGCCGCTCCATCGGCGCAGTGCCATTTGTCGGTCCCGGCGGCGAGCTCTACGTAGCCTGGAACGATTACCTCGCACACTCCATCGTCTTCAACCGCTCCTTCGACGCAGGCGCGAGCTGGGGCACGCCGGTCACCATCTCCACGAACAACCTTGCCTTCGACATCGCCATTCCGTCGATCTCGTTCCGCGGCGCCCTGCTGTATCCCGCCTGCGACAGCGATCGCAGCGGCGGCAGTCACAACGGCCGCAGTCACAACGGCCGCCTCTATTGCGCATGGATGGACCTCACGTCGCTAGGCGTAACCGATATCTTCGTCTCTTTCTCAGACGACAACGGAGCGACGTGGTCTCAGCGCGCAGCAGTGACCGATCCGCTGGGATTCGGCGTCGATCGTTTCTACCCGTGGATCTCTGTCGATCCAACCAACGGCGCCGTGAATATCTCGTTTTACGACACCCGCAACGACATCACCGGCGCCCGCTTCATGACCGACGTTTACTTCACCCAATCCAGCGATGGAGGAGCCACGTGGCGGCTGCCGAATACCCGCGTTTCGTCAGCCAGTTCGAACGAGCATGACTGCAACGGCGTCTTCCCATGTTCGGCGATCGATTACGGAAACCAGTACGGCGATTACACCGGCCTGGTCTCCTACAACGGCGTATCTCATCCGATCTGGACCGACAGCCGCAACAATCAGCAGCGCTCGACAGGTTGCCGGACGAACCTGGTGATGGAGGAGGTCTTCACCGCCGCAGTGAAGTAACAGAACCGCCGGCGGTAGCCGGTGGGTGACGGTAGCCGGGGCTGAGTGCAGGGCGGGCGCGTGTACGTCAGCCAATCGTGCCGCGAAGTATTACCTGGCAGCTTCGGCTGCCCACACACCCATCGGCTACCGCCGACGGTTCCGACTATGGTTGCTTATTTTTCTCATCCCAAGTTTTCGGTTCCCAAAGTTCAACCTTGTTACCGTCGGGATCAAGAATCCAGGCAAATTTTCCGTTTTCGTGGGATTCCGGACCTTGTTGAATGGCAATGCCACCGGCACGGATCTGCTTGAGCATTTCATCCATGTTGTCCACTCGGTAGTTGATCATGAAGTTTGATTCACTTGGGCTGAACCACTTGGTTTTTGGTCCAGCGACGTGCCAGGCCGTGACGCCGTGATCCTCGCCTCCATCCTCCGGCCATCTCAGAACGGCGCCGCCAAAATCTTTAAGCTCAAGCCCAAGATGCTTCTTGTACCACTCCGCTAATACTCGATCGTTCTCTTTGGCTTTGAAAAATACGCCGCCGATACCCGTGATTCTCGCCATGTGTTCCGCCCCCAGTGGACGGGCATTATAGAACGTCACGCTGTTGCCGGGGACTTCCAGGAAGTGGGTACCGTCCTTCCCATCCCAGCAAAAAAATCTTGCTGGTGACCCGGTCTTCGCGCCGTTCGAAGCGCGGGTTACGAAGAGGATAGGCGATGCGCTTTTCCCAAGTGTAGATAATGGAAGCGTGTGTAAACGGAAGTGTCAGAAGACCGAAAATGACACTGCTGCGAGCCTTATGATGAACCGTAACTTTGCCCTTGCAGTCCTGTGCCTTGCCCTGGGTATCTCGCTCCATGCCCAAACGCAAACGCCCGGCCAGATCCGTCCTCGTCCTGCCGAAGGACGCCAGCCGGAATTCCCGCTGCCGAATATCCGCGAGTACAAGCCGCGTTCGACGCTGGTCGTGCCGCAGCATCCTGTACCGCGCGCTAAGTTTCCCGTGATTGACATCCATAGCCACCATCCAACGCCGATCTCGCCAGAGCAATATGCGGAAGTGGTAAAGGCGATGGACCAGCTCAACATCCGGCTCATCGTGAATCTGAGCGGGAGCTGGGGCGACAATCTCCGACGCGGACTCGCGGTCATCAAAAACAGCCCTTACCCCGATCGCATGGTGCTATTCGCCAATGTTGACTTCAGCGACGTTGGTCCCGGGTTTGGCCAACGCGCAGCCAGGCAGCTGGAAGAGGACATCAAAGCCGGCGCCGTAGGTCTGAAGATATTCAAGGATCTCGGGCTGCATGTCCATAAGAATGATGGCTCGCGCCTCAAGGTTGACGATCCGGAACTCGATCCGATCTGGGAAAAATGTGCAGAACTCAATGTGCCGGTGCTCATTCATATTGCGGACCCACAGGAGTTCTTTGAGCCCATCGACTACCACAACGAACGCTGGCTGGAACTGGCGCTTTATCCGGGCCGACGGTATCAGGACCGCAGTAAGTTTCCGTCTTTCGAAGAGTTGATCACTGAGCGCAACAGTATGTTCGCGCGCCATCCGCGCACCAAGTTCATCGCAGCGCACTTTGGCTGGCACGCCAACGACCTCGCACGGCTCTCGCAGTTGCTTGACCGTCTTCCCAATGTCTATCTTGACGTTGCCGCCGTGCTCTATGACTTCGGTCGCCAGCCGCGGGCAGCACGCGCATTCTTCGTCAAGTACCAGGACCGAATCCTTTTTGGGAAAGACAGCTTCCAACCCGACGAGTACCCGTATTACTGGCGAACGTTCGAAACCGCAGATGAGTACTTCGATTACTACAGGGACTACCACGCCTTTTGGAAGCTGTACGGTCTCGATCTGCCCGACGAGGTTCTCAAAAAGCTCTATTACGAGAACGCATTGAAAATAACGCCTGGCCTGTCACGTCCATTCGCCAATCAGCAGAACCGCCGGCGGTAGCCGGTGGGTGGGCGGATCGGAACCGGCAGCGGTAGGGTCCCCGGCAAGCGCTTTGTCGTCCTGAGCGAAGCCGAAGGATCTTGGGTTTGGTTTTGGCTGCTTGCGGTTGCTGGGGTGAGGGTAGCCGCTGGGTCAGCCGGTATTTCGATAACAGCCGTCGAGTCATCGGATTCGGGTGGGAGCCCCCTGCTTCAGCAGGGGGAAGTTGCCCTTGAGGGCAGCGGAAGCGAGCTCTCGCTATTTTCCTCTTTTGGGGCTTCAGCCCCGGACTCCAGCGCTAAAGCGCCAGAAAATAATAATGAAGACGCGACTTTCAGCAGCGCTGAAGCGCTGCTTCTCCCCTGCTAAAGCAGGGGGCTTCCACCAAGCTGCAACGCCTCCCACCCGGCATGTAGGGGCTCCCGCCCAGGGAATATTGGGGACAGCCTGACTGCGTCATTTAAGATTATTGTCGCAGTTCAGGCTCGGCCCCAGCCGCGAAGAGCTAAACCACATGCTCAACCTGCCTCAATAAAATCCGCAATTTAGACCATCCTGCGTCTCCCCGAAAAAATAATTCATTAAATTCCGTTCGCATGTCGATTCGGGCCACACCCCGTTCGACGTATCAGCAGAGAGCCAGTACGATAGCGAGCAACAGCGATCCAACTGCGCTCTCAATCTGAGTTCGAGCCACTCAACCATCGCTCAAACCAAAGGAGATTTCGCAATGCGAGTCATGGCCATCATCAAAGCAACCCCAGAGTCAGAAAAAGCAGCCGCCCGCCCCGATCCACAATTCCTGGCCGAGATGGGCAAATACAACGAAGAGCTCATGAAGGCTGGCGTCCTGCTCGCCATGGACGGCCTCCATCCCAGCTCCAAAGGCGCACGCGTCAAATTCTCGGGCAAGTCTCGTACCGTCGTCGACGGCCCCTTCACCGAGTCCAAGGAGCTCATCGCCGGTTTCTGGATCTTGCAGGTCAAGTCCATCGAAGAGGCCATCGAGTGGGTCAAGCGTTGCCCCAACAGCAGCGCCGGCGACTACGAAGTCGAAATCCGCCAGATCGGTGAGATGGAAGACTTCGCACCCATCCTGTCCGAAGAGGAGATCCAGTACAAGATAAAGCGCCGAGCAGAGCTGCCAAATCAGACCGCCAACAGATAGCAACCAAAGACTGTCATTCTGAGGCGCTCACTCTAACGACTGTCATCCTGAGCCTCTATATAAGCTTGTCATTCTGAGGCCCGATGTTGGCCGAAGAATCTCCCGGAATGTCTAAGACTGAATTGCTGCTTACTGGCACTTTGGCCAATACTTTCTAGTGTTGAATTTCAGCAGTCAGACACATATAAGGTTCCTCGTGAAAGTGCCCTACTGGCAGCATTCACGTCTGAGGCATTTCGGTCCTTCGCCCAAGAGCACTCAGGATGACAGTCTTCAGAAAGAGGGCCTCAGGATGACAGTGTTTGGGAAAAAGGGTCTCAGAATCGCAGTTCGGCTGTCCCCTTTGGTCCCTTCGTTCGGGAGGACAACGAATCCATGAAACCACCATCGAACGTCAAGACGCCGGCGCAATACATCGCCTCACTCCCCGCCGATCGTGCGAAGACGATCGCGACGGTGCGCGCACTCGTGAACAAGCACATTCCGCGCGGCTACGATGAGTGCCTCGTCTGGGGCACGATCGGCTGGACGATCCCCCTGTCTCGA